>CAVKMC010000027.1:0-12323 GCA_963657285.1 Agathobacter sp. | reverse complement strand
CCCCACATTGCCATGTGGTGTATAATTTATATTGGAGTAGACTATATGATTTCGTATTTCTTTTTCAAAAGGAAAACCTCAACATGAAAACTCGTAAATATATTTCTTGGAATGTGAACGGCCTGCGTGCTTGCATGAAGAAGGGATTTATGGATGCCTTTCTTTCATTGGATGCAGACTGTTTTTCTTTGCAGGAAACGAAGCTGCAGCCTCACCAGATCGAGCTGGAGCTACCGGGCTATCATCAGTATTGGAATAGCGCCGTAAAGAAGGGCTACAGCGGCACAGCGCTCTTTTGTAAGGAGGAGCCTCTTTCCGTCACCTATGGCCTTGGCATCGAGGAGCATGACCAGGAGGGCCGCATCATCACCGCGGACTTTGGCAGCCACTACCTCATCACCTGCTACACACCCAACAGCCAGCGAGGTCTCGCCCGCTTGGACTACCGCATGCGCTGGGAGACGGAGATGATTTCCTACATGAAGCGGCTTTCTCAAGAGAAGCCGGTGATTCTCTGCGGCGATCTCAATGTGGCTCATGAGGAAATCGACATCGCCAATCCGGCAACGAATCACAAAAGCGCCGGCTTCACAGACGAAGAGCGGAGCCGCATGACCGAGCTCCTTTCCGCCGGCTTCATCGACTCCTTCCGCTATCTCTATCCCGATAAAAAAGCGGCCTACTCTTGGTGGAGCTACATGGCCAAGGCCCGCGAAAGAAATGTGGGATGGAGAATCGATTACTACATTACCTCTCAAAGTCTCGCCGACGCCATCACCGGCGCAGCGATCCATCCGGATATCATGGGCAGCGACCATTGTCCGGTGGAATTGGATTTCATGATCTAATGTTATTGAGGCTGGTAGTTTGGCAATTAGCGGTCAGTGATCAGTGATTGGTGATCAGCAGTCAGAGACTAGTGATCACCAATCACTAATCACTAATTACTAAACCACCATCGCCTAACAGCTCCCTACCGAGGTAACCCATGAAAAACCATTCGAAAAGTATCGGGCTATTTCAAAAAAGTGGAAATGGCCTGTACTCTCAGATGCTCATGGAGATTTTGATTTTTGTGAGCATCCCTACATTTGCGGCACTCACCATATTGCTGGTCTTTTTGGCTTACACCACCGAGGAGATTTCCTTCAGCCCCAAGACGATTCACTTCATCTTTGGCGGCGTTATGATTTCTATCATCGCATTGAGCGCCCGGATCAATTATCTCTTCCACTTGAACGCCAGGAAGCGGGTCATCATCCCGTTGCAGCAGCTCTCCACGGCGGCTCACGCCATCACGAAGAATGGAAACTTCAATATCACCGTCGATTATCACAGCGATGATGAGCTGGGCCAGGTGTGCGACACCTTCCGCACCATGCAATCCTACTTGAAAAAAAGTATCGCCGAACGAGCTCACGCCAATGCGAGCCGAAAAATTTTATTTTCCGGCATCGCCCACGACCTGCGGACGCCGCTCACTGCCATCATGGGCTACACCGAAGCCTTGCAGCTGGGTATGGGACGCACGAAGGAAAAGCAGATGCAGTATCTGAACTCCATCGCCAGCTGCGCCGATGATTTGTCGAAGCTCATAGAGGAGCTGTCGCTCTATAATAAGCTGTCCACCAGCCGCATCATCTGCCATCCGGTGGCCACCAATTTCAGCGCGGTAATCCGCAGCTACATCGCTGAGGACAAGGATTACCTGGCCTCTAGGCAGGTCCACGTGTCCTATGACATGGAGCAAACCGTCATGGCCATGGTGGACGAAAAAGAATTTCAACGAATTATTTTCAATTTGCTCACAAATACGATAAAATATAGAGATACAGATTCTTCTGAAGTGCTGATTACGTTGAAAGCCAAGGACCAGTACGCCGAATTCACCTATGCCGACGACGGCCCCGGGGTCCCGCAAGAGAAGCTGCCTCATATTTTCGAGGCCTTCTACCGCACTGACGAAGCAAGAAGCAAGACCAGCAATGGCAGTGGCCTCGGCCTTGCCATCGTGGCGGAAATCATGACCGCCCATAAAGGCCGCTACCACGCGGTGAATGATCACGGATTGAAATTAGTTTTTGATATCCCACTTGCAGAAGGGAGTAAAACGAAATGACAAAAGTACTTGTAGTGGAAGACGAGCCAAAGATCGCGGACATGGAAAGAGATTTTCTGGAGGGCTCCGGGTATGAGCCCTTTGTAGCCGGCGACGGAGCAGCGGCTCTCAAGATCATGGACGAAGAGGAAATCGATGCCATCATCTTGGACGTCATGCTGCCGGGAGAGGATGGTTTCTCTCTGTGCCGGAAGCTCCGCGAACGCACCGACGCACCCATCATCTTCGCCACCGCTCGCACAGAGGACGCAGACATCGTAAGAGGCCTGGGCCTTGGGGCTGATGACTACATCGTGAAGCCCTTCCGCGGCACTGTGCTGATGGCGCACCTGCGCGCCCAGCTGGCTACCCACAAGCGACTGCTCAATAAAGAAATGCCTCACAAAGACGCTGAGATGGGCATGGTCATCGGCGATCTCAATATCCGTCCCAAGGCTCGGCAGGTATTCCTCAAGGGCAAAGAAGTACCGCTCACAGGAAAGGAATTCGACCTCCTGTATTTCCTGGCCCAGCATCCCAATGAAGTCTTCTCCAAGGAGCAGCTTTTTGAAAAAATCTGGAGCTTCGACCCCATCGGTGAACCGGCCACCGTCACCGTTCACATCAATCGCCTCCGCGATAAGCTCAAGAGCGCTCTCGGCCACCCCTACGACAAGATCGAAACCGTCTGGGGCTCCGGCTACCGGTTCCATTTGGACTGAGGATTTGAGAGTGTGAGATAATGAGATAATGAGAACGTGCTGACCTGCTTCGTCATAGCTTGGAGCTTGGAGCTTGGAGCTTGTAAGCTCGCCTCATGAGACAATGAGGCTACAGGCAGATGCGTCCCGACTACTGACTCCATCGCCGGCACGCAAGGCCTTATCCCTTATCCCCAAACGATTTAAAAAGAATTAATCATTTCTACAACCACACCATACAACCACAGTATATAATCCAATGAGAAGGTACGAGAAGACATCTCATCATCTCCCCTTCTCATTTTCCATTATCCAAATACAATTCCAGGAGGTGTTCTCTTGCGCATATTAATTACCGGCGGCGCCGGATTCATTGGCTCCCATCTGGCGGATGCTCTTTTGGCGAAGGGCCACGAGGTCACCATCATCGATAACCTTTCCACCGGGACGAAGAAATTTATTCCCCAGACCGCTGAATTTATCGAAGCGGACATCCGCGATGAAAAGCTATCTGCCATTTTCGAGTCCCATCACTTCGACGTGGTGTACCACGAAGCAGCGCAGACCATGGTGCCCGTCTCCATCAAGGATCCCCACTATGATGCCGATGAAAATATCATGGGCCTTCTTTCCATTCTCGAGAACGCCCGAAAGACCGGCGTGAAGAAAGTCATCTTCTCCTCCTCCGCTGCCATTTACGGAGACAATACAAAGCTACCGCTCCTCGAAACCGAGAAGCCGGCACCGGAATCCTTCTACGGCCTCACCAAATGGATGACCGAGGAGTACCTGGCCCTCTATCATAAGCTCTACGGCCTCCACTACACCGTGCTTCGTTACAGCAATGTATATGGGCCCCGCCAGGGTGCCAATGGCGAAGGCGGCGTGATTTATATTTTCTCCAAAGCGCTCGCCGAAAAGAAACCGATCACCATCTTCGGCGATGGCACGCAGACCCGCGACTTCATCTCCGTCCACGACATCGTCGCTGCCAATGTGGCGGCGCTCTCCGAAGGAAATGAAGAAATCATGAACGTCAGCACCGCGTCTGAAATTTCTCTCACCGATCTCGCAGAGAAAATGGTCACCCTCGCAGGCCTCGATGCCTCCTACATCCACTACGGCCCCGAGAGAACCGGCGACATCTATCGCTCCTCTCTCTCCAATGAAAAAATTAAATCCCTCCTCCACTGGGCACCGGCCTATGATTTGGAGAAGGGACTGGCAGACACATTGGAATTCTTCATCGCTGAAGGCTCTAAAAAGTGAGGAGTTAGAAGGGAGGAGTGAGGAGTGGCGGCGCGCCGCGTCAATTCATATAGCGGCGCAAGATTTGAAATAGAAAGCCGCGTACCTGCTTCGTCATAGCTAGGAGCCCTGAGCTATGACGGAGCAGTCAAACGCATTGATTTCCAAAACTCGCGGCGCTTCTTAATTTGTGCGCCGCACCGCCACTCCTAACTCCTAACTCCTAACTAACATCTCAATCATATTCCCGCAATAAAACCGCCCGCGCTTTCGCGCAGGCGGTTTTTGTTTGCTCATAGGAGCAATCTCTCTATGGTTTTCGCCACGCCGTCCTCCTCATTGGAGGGACAGAGACGATCGGCGGCTTCCTTGGCCACGTTGTCGGCATTGGCTACGGCGTAGGAGAGGCCGGCCCAGCGGAGCATGGATACATCGTTTTCTGTATTTCCAAAAGCCAAGACCTCCTCCGGTGCGAAGCCTTCCTTCTCTGCCAGATAGGAAAGGGCAGCGGCTTTGTAGATGCCTTTCTTATGAATGTCCACGAAGTCATCGCCGGGATAGACCACGGTGATTTCCTCACCGAAATGTTTTTCCATGAAGGCGCGAATGCGGTCGCGTCCTTCCGGCGTGGGATCAGTAAAGACGATGCGAGTCACTCGCTCCTTGGGCGCATAGAAATCCTCGCCAAGAAAGATCGGCTTCTGGGTGCGGTACTTCTGGTACTTCGCTTCTGTGCCATCAGATTTCTCCATGTAAATATGATTTCCCCAAAAAGCCGTGGCCGTCCAACCCTCGCCCTTGCCGGCTCTCAAAATTTTTGCCGCCAGCTTTGGATCGATGCCGTCCTGCAGAATGACTTCGTCGGTCTCGCTCATCATGATCCACGCGCCGGTGTAGCAAATGACCGGCACATTTCCCAATTCCAAAAGCGCCACCTTCGCCTTCGCGGAATCCCACATGCGCCCGGTGGCCACCACCACGCGGTAGCCCTTGGCCAAGGCCTTCTGAATGATTTCCTTCGAGTAAACGGAAATGGTCATATCATCATGAAGCAGCGTGCCATCCAAATCGATGGCGATCAGTCGAATGGACATATATTTCTCCTTATCTTTGAGTTCAGGGATAAAGCGCGTTTGGCTGCTTCCTCATAGCTATGAGCTTGGAGCTAGGAGCTTGTAAGCTCGCCACACGAGACAAAATACGAAACAGACAAACATGTCTCGCCTAGTGCCTCTAACGCTAAGCATGCCAACTGACTATAGCGGAGCTCCAAGCTCCAAGCTGAAAGCTCCTAGCTATGAGGAAGCAGTCAAACACGCCTTATTCCCTATCCCTATTTTTCTGTTATAATAATTATACTACACCCATAAGGAGAATCCTATGAAATACCGTTTACTACTTTTACTTGCCGCTCTGATCTGGGGCTTTGCCTTTGCCGCCCAAGTGGTGGGCATGGACTCCGTGGGGCCTTACACCTTTAATGGCGTGCGATTTGTCTTGGGCTCCCTCTCTCTCTTCCCGCTCATTTTCTTTGGGAAGAAAGCACCGAGTCCTCTTCCTACGAAAATTCCTTTCTGGGTTGCTAGCCTCATGGCGGGGCTTCCGCTTTTCATGGGCGCCACGCTGCAGCAGGTGGGACTCCAATACACCACCGCCTCGAAGGCCAGCTTCCTCACGGCCATTTACATCCTCCTTGTGCCACTGGTGGGCATTTTCCTGGGCCATGTGCTCCGGCTCACTCATCTCATCGGCGCCCTCCTGGCCATCGGCGGCGTGTACTTCATGTCCATCACAGAAAATTTTTCCATCAGCGCCGGCGACCTTTTGATGCTCCTGTGCGCCATAGGCTTTACCATCCAGATTCACGTGCTCGAGTACCTCACCCAACGGTTCTCCCCCATCCTGCTCTCTGCGGGACAGTTCATGGTGGTGGGCATCTTGAATTTGATCTTGGCCTTCACCTTTGAAACGCCTACGGTTACCGGCGTCTCCGGTGCCCTGTGGCCCCTCCTCTATACCGGCCTCCTCTCCACCGGCGTGGCCTACACGCTGCAAGCAGTGGGGCAGAAATATTTACCGCCCACCGAGGCGTCTATGATCCTTTCCATGGAAATGGTCTTCGGCGGCCTCGCAGGCATCCTCTGCCTTGGGGAAACACTCACCGCCCGCCAGATGGTAGGCGTAGTCGCCATGACCGCTGGCGTCTTCCTCTCGCAGCTGCCGGGGAGAGTGATCCTCGGCAACAAGAAATAAGAGTGTGAAGAGTGAAGAGTGAAGAGTGGAGTTGATGTGCGCCGCATCAATTCATATAGCGGCGCAAGATTTGAAATAAAAAGCCGCATACCTGCTTCGTCATAGCTATGAGCGATGAGCTTCGAGCTTGGAGCTCTGATAGTGGCACTTGGCATTTAACTACGTTTCGATAAAGCGAGCAAGGTGCCTCGCGCCTCTACCGCTGAATATGCCTACTGCCGCTGGCCGGGCTCCAAGCTCCTAGCTCCAGGCTCCTAGCTATGGCGAAGCAGTCAAGCGCGCTGACTTTTCAAACTCGCGGCGCTTCTTAATTTGTGCGCCGCACTACCACTCCACACTCCACTCTCCACTCTCTTTTCGTCATATTTTTGTTTGTACCACCAAAGGAGCCTCACCATGAAACACATCGTCATTGCACAGCCGCTGGCTATTTCTTCCGAGCTTTTGAAAGAGCTCACTGCTGATTTTATTTCCGAAGGCTACACCCTGACCGCCTACGACAGTCTGCCGAAGGACCAGGCAGACCTGGGAAATCGTCTGGCGGACGCAGACATCGCAGTCATTGCCAATTATCCACTGAAGAAGGAAGCTCTTGAGAAGGCATCCTCTTTGAAATACATCTGCATCGCCTTCACCGGCGTGGACCATGTGGATATTTCCTTCTGCAAAGAAAAGGGCATCGCGGTATCCAACTGCGCCGGTTACTCCACCCAGTCGGTGGCGGAGCTCACCTTCGGCCTCATTCTCGCTCTCTACCGCCAGCTCCCAGCTTGCGGCACGGCTACTAGAAATGGAAAGAACAGCGCCGGCCTCATGGGCATCGAAATCGGCGGCAGAAGCTTCGGCGTCATTGGCACCGGTGCCATCGGCCAGAAGGTAGCTGACATTGCCAATGCCTTCGGCGCAAAGGTCTATGGCTACAACCGTTCTCACAAAGGACACGGCATCACCTACACCGACCTGGACACACTCCTTGCCACCTGCGACATCGTGTCCGTCCACCTGCCATTGAACGATGAGACCCGCCATCTCTTGGATAAAGAAAAGCTCTCCCTCATGAAGCCGAATGCCATCCTCATCAACACCGCCCGCGGCGGCGTCATCGACAATGCTGCCTTGGCTGCGCTTTTGAAGGAAGGAAAGATCGCCGGCGCCGGCATCGATGTGTACGACGGCGAACCGCCGCTCCCCTCTGACACCCCGCTCCTCTCTGCTCCCCACACCGTTCTCGCTCCCCACGTGGGCTTCTTCACCGAGGAAGCCATGGCCCGCCGCGCGGTCATCGTGATGGATAACATCCGCGCCTGGGCAGCTGGGAAACGGGAAAATGTGATTTGCTGAGTGTAGTGTGATTGACGCTGGTGGGTTTTGTAGTCGGTAGTCGGTGGTCGGTAGTCGGGACGTGCTTAGCTGCTAATTCATGATTGCGGTAAACTGTTAGCCACGTCCTTACTACCGACTACCACGATGATAGCGCACTCGGCATAAATGGGACAGCAGACAAATGCGCCCCGACTACCGAATACCGACCACCGACCACGAAACCACCAATAGAAAGAAGTGATACGATACGGACTCCCGATTTCTTATTGTTTTTGCTGATATTCTTCTCCCCATGGTCTTGGGCATGTGGCTCCGGAGGTGGGGACTTTCCAAGGGCATCCTCCGCTTGGTGATCAAGGCCAATGTGGTGGTAGTGTCCACATTTCTCTCCACCGTTTCCTTCTGGTCCGTGAAAATTACGCCGGAGCTTCTGTGGCTTCCGATTTCCACCATCCCCATCTGCTTCCTTCCGGTAGCGATTTTTTATCTTTTTGAGAAGCGCCGCTTCCAGGATCCCAGAGAGCAAGGGAGCTACATGATCGCCATGATGCTGGGAAATATCGGCACCCTGGCAGGGCTCTGCTCCTATGTGCTCTTTGGCCCCATCGGCTTTGCCTACATCCAGCTCATCGGCATCCCGCAGATTGTAATCATCGTCCTCTTCTGCTTCCCTATGGGCCAATATTTCTATGACCTATGGGCCCACAAGGGACAGAAGGGCCCCATGGAAATCCATCTCCGCGAGATGCTTCTCACCTGGAACCAGCTTCCCGCCGTCGGCGTTGCCGTAGGCCTCACGCTGGCTGCCTTCCATGTAGAGAAGCCGGACTCCATTTCCACACTCTTCACCTTCCTCATCCATCTGTCCGCTTGGATGGGCATGGTGCCGGTAGGCTACGACTTGGATCTCAAGAGCGCCAAGGCCTACGCCTGGAAGCTGTGGCCCCTCTTCCCCATCAAATTTATTTTCCTGCCGGTAGTGCTCTACTATCTCACCTCCCTCTTCGTCACTGACCCCGCCATGACCACCTGTGTGGTCCTCGCCTCCGCAGCCCCCACGGCCATCTTCGCCGTCGCCACCGCCCAGCTCTACAAGCTCAACGTGGATCTGGCCGAGTCCTCCTTCCTCACCACTACACTGGCCTTCCTGTTTGTCATCTATCCAGTGGTGTACTTTGCAGTCAGCGGATAAGAAGAAGAGATAAAGCCCCCCTTACCTGCTTCGTCATAGCTTGGAGCTTGGAGCTAGGAGCTTGGAGCCCCGTTAGTGACTCTTATCATGTAATATCATTCCGGCAAGACAAGGGCACTCTCTTGCTTTAAGCCTCTGCTCGCAAGCACGCTTACTGACTCAAACGAAGCTCCAAGCTCCGGGCTCCTAGCTCCTAGCTGTGACGAAGCAGGCAAGTACGCCTTATTCCAATTTTCATTTCCCTTTTCCTCCTCCTTTATAGTATAATAGTGAGGAATTTACTCTCTTTACCTACGAAGGATGTGCGGCTATGAAAAAATATATTTTCCTGGGGCTTGCTGCTCTGATTCTGCTCTTGGGTGGCGGCGCTTTTGCTTACCTTCACTTCGCCAATGGCGGCCCTTGGCAGGGCACCTGGTGGGGCGTGCAGGATGCCGGCGTAAATTGGTCCGGTGATAATATCCGAAATCTGGAAACCCTGACCTTCACCGCCAATGAAGACAAGACCATCAAAGTAGAGCACCGCGTGCAGCAGGGAAGCCGCGAGGTCGCCGGCAGCCTCACAGGTACCGGCCGCGTCGATGGCGGTCGTTTGGTGATCACGCCGAAGAATGGAAATAAGGAAATGGTTCTCTCCTACAGCGCCGTCTCCAAGACCATCGAGACCTCCCTCACCAATGCAGATAAAACAAAGGTGACGCTGAAAGCGCTTTCCCAGGAGAACAACGAGGAAATGGAAAAAATCCGCAGCGAAATTGTCCAGATTTCTCAAAAGCCGGCCAACAAAATCGACACCACCCTCTCCACTTCGAAGAGCTAATAAAAAAGACACCAGCCCGAAATGGGTTGGGGTCTTTTTTATTTGTCAAAAACGCTATTGATTTAGTAATTAGCGATCAGTGATCAGTAATTAGGGCGCACTTGACTGCGAGCTCCTGTTAGAAGCTGACCAATAGTGTAATGCGCTGAAAACTCGCATCCCGATCACTAATTCCTAATTTCTAATTTCTAATTACTGACCGCTAATTACTAAACCTCCGCAGTCATCCCCTCCTATTTCTTGTGCAGCCTAAACACCGCCAGCTCCCGAGGGCAGCCGAAGCGGAAGGGGAACCAGCTGGCGTCGCCGCGGGAGACATAGCCTTGGTGAGTACCGTCGGTGTACATGCCGCGGGTGTAGGTGAATGGCGTAAGGAGCGCGCGGCCGAAGAGCCCCACTTGGGTGCCGTGGGTGTGGCCAGAGAGGATAAGCGGCGTGCCTCTGCGGAAGCCTTCATCGAAGAAATCGGGATGATGGGCCAAGAGAATCGTCGGCGCCCCTTCAGGGATGTCACTATATGCGGAGGCAGCCATGGAGAGGATTTCCTCCTTCTGCTTTTCGCCCCTGCCCCAGGGATAATCTACACCGGCGATGTATAATTTCTCGCCGCCGCGAGTGAGCGCGAAGCTTTCATTCACCAGAAGCTTCACCGGCGTTTGACGAAGCTCTTCCTCGATGTAATCCTTGCCACGGTAGTATTCATGATTGCCCCACACGTAAAGGATACCGTCTTTAAAACTTCTTTCCTTCTCTCGCAAAATAGACGCAGTCTCCGGCATATAGCGTATGTCATCGATGAGATCGCCGGTGAAGAAAATGGCGTCTACCCCTTCCGCTTTGGCACGGTCCAGCTCGCCGGCCAAGTCCTTGTAACGGAAATAGGGGCCAATATGAGTGTCCGTGAGCTGTGCGAAGGAATAGCCTTCAAAAGCAACGGGCAGATTTTCCATATAGATATCATAGTGCTCTACTTCTTCCCTCGTATTTCCATCATAGGCTCCATAGACGCCAATGCCAAGAGAAATCACCATGGAGAGCTCTCCCAGAGCTTGCGCCACTTTTTTCATCCGTCGGAAGAAACTTATAATCGAAAGCAAAAGAAGCGGCGCTGCCATGATGACCGCCGCTACCATGGTGCCGCAAAGGAAATAGGCCAGGTACAATGCGTTGGCGCTCATACGGTCATAGCCCAAGGCGTACCAGAGGAAAAACTCCGCCGCCCCGCCGCCGATGGCTGCCCCCAAGAGGCTATAGAGATAGAAATGCTTCCGCCTAAAAAGTAAAGCCGCCAAAGAGCCATCGATGAGCCCAAAGGCGGAAAAAATAGATAGTACTAAAGTCTCGAAGTGCAAGGGCACACCTCCTTGAAATAAGTAGTCGGTAGTCGGTAGTCAGGGTAAGACGCGCGTACCTGCCTCCCCATAGCAAAGAGCTTGGAGCTTGTAAGCTCGACCCACGAGACATTAAGGAAGCAGTCAAATATGCTTCGCGGTGCGGCTCTATCGCCTAGCGCAATCGCTGACTCTAGCCAAGCTCCTAGCTCCAAGCTCATAGCTCCTCGCTATGACGAAGCAGGTACACGCGCCCCGCCTACGCTTCTCACTCCGCACTCTTTGCTTCCAGCGCTGCGGTCTCTGCCTCTTCGGCCATAGCCTCTTTGGCTTCTTTCAGAGCGGCTTCGCGGACTTCTTCCTTCTTTTCTTTTTTCTTGGTGAAATGGGAAATCACTTCCGGCACCATATTCAGCACCTTATCGATGGTGCCATTGCCGGAGGCGTTCTTGATGGAGAAGAGCTCGACCCGCTCGCCCTTCATGATGAGAACTGCGGTGGGCGTCACCTTGCCGCCGCCGGCGCCACCGGTGGATGCGCCGCCGTGGGTGCCGGTGCCAAAGCCGAAGGAAATATCCACAAAGGGAACGATGGTGGCATCGCCCAAATAAATCGGCTGTCCCACCACAGACTCGGTGGTGATCATCTTTTTAAAATCCTCAAAAATCTGTTTTCTTACTTCATCGTCCATGGTGCTTACCCTTTCTAAATTTCTTAAACTCCCAAAGCGGCTTGGCTAGAAGCAGCCGCCCGGCAATATAGAGTACATATATAGGAATGATACGCCCATCGCATCGTCCTTGCAAGGTATTTACGGGCTCTAAATAATTCCACACGATTTTTTCTGTGACAGCGCCGCCAAAGGCAGCCGCCATGCCGCCGGCGACGCCGGTGGTCATGGGGTCTCCGGTGCCAAATTCCCCATTGACCTGCCATTTCTTCGGGAAGCTATGAGTCAAAAGCGCTGACGCCGCTGCAAAGATGCGCTCTGCCAATCCGTTTCGGATCGCAAATCGGATCTGCGCCCAAACGGACGGCGCGTCCTCATCTTCTAAAATTTCTTCCTCTTTAGAAGGCGCCGCCGTTTCTTCCTCGGCAGCCTCTTCCGCTTCCTTCAGTATATCTTCTATTTCCAGCGGCTTTTCTTTTTCTATTTTCGAAGGCGCTTCCCGCTCGGCTGCGACCTCTTTGGAAGGCATGTGCGCTGGTGTCTCTCCTACCGCTTTCTCCTTCGGTGGCGCATGAGCCGGCGTTTCTTCTATAGAAATCTTCTCGTCACCGGCGAATTCCATTTCCTTCGACCACAGGCCGCTGAGTAAGGAAATTCGAATCCCTAATGACCAGCATTTCAACGAAA
>CAVKMC010000026.1:0-12516 GCA_963657285.1 Agathobacter sp. | reverse complement strand
CTCTTACACTGCGCGGTTCACCTATTTCAAGGACCATTTCCTTCGGGAGGAGTCGCTTCCCAATTACTGGAGCCATTTCGGCTGCGAAAATCTGATGAACCACCTCCGCAAGAAGGACACCTACACGGTCTATGCGCGGGGCCTGGCGAATAAAGCGAATAAGGAATATTTCGAGGTGAAGGCGGTGCGGCTCTCTGAGACGCCGGACTCCTTTGAAATCATCATCGGCACCCGGCCGGTGGATGACCAGGTGAAGGACGCCCAAGAGCACCAGCGGGAGCTGGAGGATCTTCTCGGGAAGACTCGGCTCAGTAATGAAATCATTTCCGCCATCAGCAAGATTTATTGGTGCATCTACCGCATCGACCTTCGGGACGGGATGTATGAGGAAATATCGGCCGGCGAGGAAATGCATCACTTCACCGGGAAATATGGCTCCGCCGTGGAGGCCTTCTCTGAAGCGCTGCACTACATCATCGTGGAGGAGTACCAGCCTCTCATGCGGAAATTTTTGGATATTTCTACCCTGGCGGACCGCCTTGCCGACGAGGACACCATCACCGAGGAATACCGCACCCGCAAGGGTCACTGGCACCAGGCGCGGTTCATCGCGAAGAAGCGCGACGAAAATGGCCGGGTGACCTACGTGCTCTACACGGCGAACCTGATCGACAAGAGTAAGCAGAGAGAGCTTCGCTACCAGGCCATGATGGATTCTCTGGCCAGCGACTTCACCGCCGCCGCCTGCGTGGATCTCAAGACGGACGCCTTAGAAGTGGTGAAGGCCGCTCCGGGCTCCCACCTGGCGAGCACCCGGGCCTCCGGCATGACCGCCTCTTACAGCGCCTGGAAGGAATATACGCTCAATCATGTAATAGTGCCGGAGCAGAAGGAAGAGATCCTTGCCCGTTTCCAGTCGGACCGCTTGATGATCTATCTTCGGGATCACAGTATGTACGTCACCAGGCTGCACACGCGGCCCAACGAAAATGGCCAGCGCTTCTTCGAAATCCGCGTGGCCAAGCTTCACGAGGACAAGGAGAGCTTCCAGATCATCATCGGCCTGCGTCCCATCGACAACATCCTGGCCCAGGAAAAAGAAATCCAAGACAAAATGAAAGCGGCCCTGGTGCAGGTAGAAAATGCGAACCGGGCGAAATCCAATTTCCTTTTCAACATGTCCCACGACATCCGCACGCCTATGAATGCCATCCTTGGCTTCTCGGAGCTGCTAAAGCGAAGCGCCGGCGACGCGGACAAGGTCCTGGACTACACCGCCAAGATCCAGCAGTCCGGCGAGTATCTCCTGTCGCTCATCAATAACGTGCTGGAAATCGCCCGCATCGAGAGCGGGAAATTCACCCTGGAGGAAGTGGTCACCGATGCCTACGAGCTCAATGAAGGCCTCCAGTCCATTTTCGAAACCCAAATGGAGAAGAAGGGCATTTCCTTCACCTGCAGCATCGACACGCCCTACCGCCACATCTATGCGGACAAGGTGCGGGTGCAGGAGGTGCTGCTGAATATTCTTTCCAACGCTTACAAGTACACGCCATCCGGCGGCCACGTGTCTCTCCATGTCACAGCTTCTCCGGCGGACGAAAAAGGGATTTCTCTCTTTGAGACGGTGATCTCCGACGACGGCATTGGCATGAGCAAAGAATTTGTGCAGCACATCTTCGAAAACTTTTCCCGCGAGCGCAGTTCCACCGAAAGCGGCCAGCCCGGCTACGGCCTGGGCATGGGCATCGCCAAGAGCTTCGTAGAAATCATGGGCGGCACCATTTCCGTGGAAAGTGAAATCGGCAAAGGCACCACCTTCACCGTCCGCGTGCCTCACCGCGTGGCGGAGGAGAAAACCTGCACCGCCAAGCGCCAGGCCGCCAAGGAAAAGAGCATCGCCGGCCTCTCCATCCTTCTCGCCGAGGACAATGACCTCAATGCAGAAATCGCCATCGCCCTCTTAGAGGAAGCCGGCGTCAAGGTCGACCGCGCCGCCGACGGCGTAGAATGTCTCGACCATTTGGAACGAAGAGGCACCGGCTACTACGACCTCATCCTCATGGACATCCAAATGCCCAACATGGACGGCTACCAGGCCACCGAAATCATCCGCGCCATGGCGGACGAGAAGCTCGCGAACATCCCCATCATAGCCATGACCGCCAACGCCTTCTCCGAGGATAAAAAGAAAGCCCTCGCCAAAGGCATGAACGGCCACGTGGCCAAGCCCATCGACATGGACGTAGTGAAGCGGACCGTGGCGGAAGTGCTCCGGCTGTAAATGGGTAGTCGGTAGTCGGTGGTCGGTAGTCGGGACGCGCTTACCGGTATCGCCATAGCTAGGAGCTTGGAGCCTGGAGCTTGGAGCTTCATTGGCGTCAGTAGGCATGCCAAACGGCCGAGTCATGGGGGAAGCCACGCGTACCTGCTTCGTCATAGCTTTGAGCCTGGAGCTAGGAGCTGGGAGCTTCATTGGCGACAGTAGGCATGCCAAGCGGTAGCTGGGGGATTGCCGATAGCCTTAAAATGCGTCGCCCCTTGGAGAAGGGGCCGCCCAATAGGGCGGGATGGAGTGCCTCGAAGAGGCACAACCAGCGAGAGGCAAAGCAGCTAAACTTTACGCAAACATCAGCATGCTTATCGCTGGTGCTGATTATGCGCCTACGGCGCATTCCATCCCCCGCTAACGCGCGCCCCTTCTCCAAGGGGCTACACCTTATCGCTTGCGTAAAGTAATTATCTTACCTGCTGGTATTTAAGCGGCTTAACTTGATAGCATTAGTCTCTAACGCTTGGCGTGCTTACTAGACGCGAACCGAGCTCCAAGCTCCAAGCTAAAAGCTCCTAGCTATGTCGAAGCAGTCGAGCGCGTCACTATTTCAAAAATTTGCGGCGCTTTCTGATTTGTGCGCCGCACCTCCCCTTGAACCTAAATACTTGAACCTTGAACCTTTTCTCACTGCATCTCCCGATGCAGTTTTTATTTTGCAAAAAATTTCTCCCCGCCCTTGCATCTATGCCTTTTTTGTTATAAAGTATATCTTATAAGCAACATGCATTCTTATAGTGTACGCTTCAAAAGCAAAAGGCGTGCATGATTTCAAAAAAGAAATTTCTATATAGGAATGAGCGCTTAGATGGTATAAAATAATTTTTATATCTCTTGACAAGGGACAGGGGATAAGGGTATGCCTTCCGCTATCCAACCATTTTCCACTGTAAGGGCAGAGGGATGGTCAGCTTACCTGCTTCGTCATAGCTAGGAGCCTGGAGCTAGGAGCTTGGAGCTCTGTTGGAGTCAGTAGGTGTGCTTGACGGAGACGCAATGCATCTATCGCATAGCATGCCTATTGACGCCGATGAAGCTCCAAGCTCCAAGCTAAAAGCTCCTAGCTATGATGAAGCAGTCAAACGCGCCATATCCCATATCCCAAACACCGCAAACGCTAACATCCATTTTCAACCGGAGGTCGATGCTATGATACTTCCTTTGCTGCTCTTTTTCCTGCCGCTTGTGACGGCGGTGGTGCTGCTCTTTAATAAGAACGCTTCTTTCCGCACCACGCTGGTGAAGGCTTCTTCGGCGGCCATGATGGTGCTGTCGGTGGCGGTGGGCGTCATGTTCTTCGACTCGCCGCAGAAGTTTTCCATCGGCGGCGAGTGGATGAAGCTGCTCATGATGGGCGTGGACGCTCTCGCAGTGCTGACGGTCTTGTACTACGCGCATAAGTTCAAGCGCTACAGCATCGGCGCACTGGGGCTCTTCCAATTTCTCATCATCACCGCCTTCGAGTATCACATGGGGGATCGGATCTATGTGTCCTGGGATTTCATCATCGATAATTTCTCCCTCATCATCATCCTGATCGCCGGCATCATCGGCGGGCTCATCGCGGTGTACTCCCTGGGCTACATGGCGCAGTATCACAGAAAGCATGCAGGCGTCGAGGACAATCGAGGATTCTTTTTCTTCATTGTCTTCCTTTTCCTTTCGGCTATGTTCGGCTTGGTCATGTCGAATAACCTTCTCTACATGTACACCTTCTGGGAAATCACCAGCCTTTGCTCCTTCCTTTTGATCGGCTACTCTCGCACCAACGATGCGATTCATAATTCCTGCAAGGCTCTGTGGATGAATCTTCTGGGCGGCCTCGCCTTTGCGCTGGCCATCGTGTGGCTGGGAGAAACCTATTACACCGTAGAGCTTTCCATGCTCATCAATATGGGTCGGAGTCAGGTGAATGTGGAGCTGGCCGTAGCGCTCCTGGTCTTCTGCGGATTTACGAAATCGGCGATGATGCCATTCTCCGGTTGGCTCTTGGGCGCCATGGTAGCGCCGACCCCGACCTCGGCGCTTTTGCACTCCTCCACCATGGTTAAAGCCGGCGTCTTCCTCATCGTGAAGCTGACTCCGGTGCTCGGCGCGAACCACGTGGGCACCATGGCCATGCTGGTAGGCGGCATCACCTTCTTCTTTGCATCCTGCGCAGCGATTTCCCAGTCTGATGGCAAAAAAGTTTTGGCCTACTCTACGATTTCCAACCTGGGCCTCATCGTCTGCTGCGCCGGCACCGGCTCCTATGAAGCAGCCTGGACGGCGATCATGATTATTATTTTCCACGCGGTGGCCAAGAGTCTCCTCTTCCTCACCGTGGGCACTGCGGAACAGCAGCTGGGCAGCCGGAATCTGGAAAGCTTCGACGGCGTTTTCAATTCCATGCCTCGCCTGTCCCTTTGCATGGTGATCGGCATCTGCGGCATGTTCCTTGCTCCATTCGGTATGCTGATTTCCAAATGGGCGGCTATGAAGGCCTTCGTAGACGCCGGGCAGCCGCTGCTCCTTCTGGTTTTGGTTTACGGCTCGGCGACGACCCTCTTCTACTGGACCAAGTGGTTGGGGAAAATCACCACTTATATTCCCACCAGAGAAAATCGTGAGGTGGGCATCCTGGGTGTCGAGTGGACGGCACTCAAAAGTCTTGCCGCCATCACCCTCATCGTCTGCGTGCTCTTCCCTGTGATTTCTGAATACATGGTCATCCCGTACCTGGCGCTCACCTATCACGCTACGGCGGAGGTCATCGCCCAGAGCAATCTGTGGATCATGTCGCTTCTCGTATTTCTTCTCATCATCCTGCCGCTCCGCTTTGGCAAGAGCCGGCAGAAACGGCAGGTCATCACGAACCTGGCCGGCGAAAATCTGGGCCACGACACGGAGTACCGCGGCGCAGCGGGCCACGTGGTCCATGTGTCCCTTAGAAACTGGTACCTGGAATCTTGGTTTGGCGAAGATAAAATGAAACTTTGGGGCTACACGGCCGCCATGGCCTGCGTGCTCATGGAGCTGTCCCTTACGGCAGGAGGTGTCTTCCATGTCTGATTACATCATGCATATCGTCGGAGGACTGCTCTACATCCTCTTGGCGCCGCTCCTCGGCGGACTCCTGGCGGGGATGGATCGGAAAATTTCCGCCCGCATGCAAAGACGCGCCGGCCCGCCGCTCTTCCAGCCCTTCTATGATTTCTTAAAGCTCTGGGACAAGGAAGCCATCGCCGTCAATAAAGCGGAAGGCTTTTATATCTTCGGCTTTCTCCTCTTCGTGGTCTTGACCGGCGCCATCTTCTTCGCCCAGGGCGACATCCTTCTGGCGGTCTTCACCCTTACCATGGCCAGCGTGTGCCTCATCATCGCGGCCTACGCGGTGAATTCTCCTTATAGCCAGGTAGGCGCCGAGCGCGAGCTGGTGCAGACCATGGCTTACGAGCCAATGCTCCTCATGGTGCCCCTGGGCTTCTACCTCGCCGCCGGGAGCTTCTCCATCGGCGACCTCATCCTGAGCCCTCATATGAATATCCTCCGCATGCCGGGGATCTTTGTGGGCCTCTGCTTTATCCTTCTTATTAAATTCAGGAAATCGCCCTTCGATATTTCCATGTCCCACGAAGCCCACCAAGAGCTCATCGGCGGCGTGACCACAGAAATCACCGGCCGCACCTTGGCCATCGTGGAAATCGCGCATTGGTATGAAAATGTATTCCTCTTCGGTCTCGTGATGCTTTTCTTCGCCTCCGATTCCCTGTGGACCTGGATCCTTGGCTTCGTGGTCTGTGAAATCGTATTCTTCGGAGAAATCCTCATCGATAACTGCTGCGCCCGCATCAAATGGGAGCGCATGCTCGCCTCCACCTGGATGGTGGGCCTCATGGCCGGATTCTTGAATATTGCATTTTTGATGTACTTTAACTAAAAAGGTTCAAGGTTCAAGTATTTAGGTTCAAGGGAAGGTGCGGCGCACAAATCAGGAAGCGCCGCAAGTTTGAAAAATCGACTCGCGTTTCCCTATTTCAAAACTTACGCCGCTTTTTAATTTGATGCGGCGTACCACCCCTTGAACCTTGAACCCTGAACCTTGAACCTGTTTTCCCAAGGAGGAAAAAATGAGTTTTGAAAAGAAATCGCCGTGGCTGATTCATTACGATGGCTCCTCCTGCAATGGATGCGACATCGAAGTCCTGGCTTGTCTGACACCGCTCTACGACGTAGAGCGTTTTGGCATTGTAAATACCGGCGACCCGAAGCATGCCGACATCTTCCTGGTCACCGGCGGCGTGAACGCGCAAAATCTTCCGGTGGTGCGCCAGATCTATGAACAGATGCCGGAGCCGAAGGTGGTCATCGCCGTAGGCACCTGCGCCTGCACCGGCGGCGTCTTCCGCGAATGCTACAACATGCTCGGCGGCATGGACAAGGCCATTCCCGTAGACGTCTACGTCCCCGGCTGCGCCGCCCGCCCCGAAGCCATCATAGATGGCGTGGTCAAAGGGCTCGGGGTGCTGGAAGAGAAGAAGAAATTGAGATAAGGAGAACACGGTTGGCTGCTTTCTCATAGCTAGGAGCCCGGAGCTAGGAGCTTGGAGCTCGACTGGAGTCAGTTGGCATTTATTGCGCCAGCAAAAAGCGAGCGAAGTACTCCCGCCGCTACTGCTTAGCATGCCTACTGGCACCAACCGAGCTCCAAGCTCCTAGCTCAAAGCTCCTAGCTATGACGAAGCAGGTAAGCATGCTTCTTGTCCCTACCCCCCCTAGCCCAAAAAGGAGAAACAACATGAAACAGCAAATCATCGCGATCCGCCCGGAGGATCTCCTCGAGAGGGTGGCGCGTTTCAAGAAGGAAGGCTGCCGGCTGGTGCAGATCCTTTGCACCCGCGTGGAGGAAGGCTTCGAGCTGACCTACACCTTCGATAAAAATTATTTCCTCTACCACCTGCGCCTTACCGTGCCGCTGGATGGTTCGGTGATGAGCATCACCAGCCTCTATTGGTACGGCTTCATGTGGGAAAATGAAATCCACGACCTCTTCGGCCTGGACGTTCGTTTCATCGCGCCGGAGGTGGACTATGGCGGACACTTCTACCACTTGGCCCAGAAGACGCCGTGGCATGATTTATCCAATGCGGTGCACGCGAAGCAGGCCGTGAAGGTGAACCTTCGTAGCGGTCTTGGCGTGGACGCGTCGGTAACGAAGAAGGAGGATGGCAATGGCTGAATTAACCACCGTGCCCTTTGGGCCCCAGCATCCGGTACTGCCGGAGCCGATTCACCTGGACCTGGAATTAAAAGATGAAAAAGTGGTCCGCGCGGTGCCATCCATCGGCTACGTGCATCGCGGATTGGAAAAGCTGGTAGAGAAACGAGATTTCAAACAATTTATCTATGTGGCCGAGCGCGTCTGCGGCATTTGCTCCTTCGGCCACGGCTGGGGCTATGCGAAAGCCGTCGAAGGTCTCATGGGCATCGAGGCGCCGCGCCGCGCGTCGTATCTGCGCACCATCTGGCACGAGCTCTCCCGCCTTCACAGCCATTTGCTCTGGCTGGGCCTTGGGGCTGACGCCCTGGGTTTTGAAAGTCTTTTCATGCATTGCTGGCGCCTTCGCGAAACGGTCTTGGACATCTTTGAAGCCACCACCGGCGGCCGCGTGATTTTCTCGGTCTGCGAGGTGGGCGGCGTGCGCCGTGACCTCTCGGACGCTATGTGCAAGGAAATCGCGGAGAAGATGAAGACCCTCCGTAAAGAAATCGAGGAAATGAGCCACGTATTTCTCTACGACGACACCATTCAGACCCGCCTCGAGGGCGTGGGCATCCTCTCTATGGATGACGCCATGAACCTGGGCTGCGTGGGCCCCATGGCTCGCGCCAGCGGCGTCCCCAATGACTACCGCATGGCTGACGACGACGGCGCCTATAAGGATCTCCATTTCCGTCCGGTCTTGGAGCAGGCCGGCGACTGCCTCGCCCGCGTGAAGGTCCGCATCGGCGAGCTCTATCAGTCCATCGATATTATCCTCGGCGCTTTGGAAAATCTGCCCGAAGGCGCCATCGCCGCCCCCGTCCGCGGCATGCCGAAGGGCGAATTCTTCACCCGCGTGGAACAGCCTCGCGGCGAAGCGATTTACTATGTCAAAGGAAACGGTACGAAAAATTTAGAGCGGTTCCGGCTCCGTACACCGACGAACTGCAACATCCCCGCCCTGGTCAAAATGCTCTCCGGCAGCGACCTCGCGGACGTGCCGAATATCATCCTGACCATTGATCCGTGCATTAGCTGTTGTGAGAGGTAACAGGAAGTGAGGAGTTAGGAGTGAGGAGTGAAGGTGCGGCGCACAAATTAAGAAGCGCCGCAAGTTTTGAAAACTAGCGTGCGCACATACTTCTTCACTGCCGTCATCCGTTTACTGTATAACCCTAATCAGCATCGTAAGGCGGCGAGGATGGGGGCGGTGAACGGTTAACGGTTTACGGATGTGGGATAGCAGTTAAATGCATTTATTTTAAAACTTGGCGCCGCTTTATGAATTGTGCGGCGCACCACCACTCCTCACTCCTCACTCCTAACTCCTCACTATTCTCTGAAATCCGTGAAACGTGTAATCCTAAAAGGAGGCAACCTATGAGTTACTTGGTATATATCAAACAGGCCGTGGCCAATTTATTTAAGCCTCCTGTGACTTCCCCGTATCCATTGAAGCCGAAGGAGTTTGCCCCCGGCGTTCGCGGCCGCGTGGTGAATGACGTGAGCCAGTGCATCCTCTGCGGCATGTGCGAGCGGAGCTGCCCGGCCGGCGCTCTCACCGTAGACCGCAAGACCGGTCAGTGGAAGATCGATCCCTTCGCCTGCGTGCAGTGCGGCGCCTGCGTGTCTGCCTGCCCGAAGAAATGTCTTCACATGGATCCTCACTACGCCGCTCCGGGACTTGAGAAATCGGAAATCATTCTAGAGGTAGTGAAGGAGGACGGCGCTTCCACGGTGAAGAAACAGGTCTCTGCCGTGGCGCCTGTCGCTGCCTCCCAGCCCATGGGGGACCGGAGCCACATCGTGAACAATGTGGTGAAATGTATTTTCTGCGGCCAGTGCGAACGCAACTGCCCCGCCGAAGCCATCACCGTGGATCGGAGAAACCGCACCTGGCGCATCAATCTGGAAGCCTGCGTGAACTGCGGCACCTGCATCGACAACTGCCCGCGGAAGTGCCTCTCCCTGGGCTGCTACCTGGGCAATCGCACCGATATCACCGTGAAGGGCGTGGCGCCGGTCCGTAAGGGCGCAAAGCCCGCATCTCCTGCAGCGGCAACGCCTGCGCCGGCTCCGGAGACGGTGGTCATCGAAGTACCGGACAATCATATTTTCAGTGAAATAGAAAAATGTCTCTTCTGCGGCAAGTGCGAGCACGCATGTCCGGCGGAAGCGATTTCCATCGATAGAAGAAATCGCACCTGGACCATCGACAGAGAAAAGTGCATGACCTGCGGCGTTTGCGTAGACGAATGTCCTGCTCACTGCTTGACTCTGAAAGACGCTTGGGACGAGAGTGAGAAGAAGGAAATCAAAACCACCTACCAGGGCAAGGTCCTCACCCGCCGCCCGACTGTTCGCCCGGCTCCGCCAAAGGCTGCGGACGCAAGCGAAGCGTCGAAGGCTGCCCCGAAGGTAGAAGCGAAGGTCGAGGCGCCGAAGGTGGAGGTCGTAAAAGCCAACTTGCTCCACGCCGAAGGCCCTGCGTCTACAAATCCCTGGCATGTCAAGAACGCCATCGAGAAATGCCTCTTCTGCGGCCAGTGCGAAAAGAATTGCCCCGTCGGCGCGATTTCCTTGGATAGAAAAAATCGCAGCTGGTTCATCGATCGCGACAAATGCGTTTCCTGCGGCGTCTGCGAAGGCAAGTGTCCGGCTCATTGCCTGACTCTCAAAGACGACTGGAGCGAAGGAGAAGAAAAAGCGGTCCGCGTCACCTGGCAGGCTGTGAAGGTTCTTGAAGAGCCAAAGCCGGCGCTGAAGGCCGAGACGCCAAAGGCAGAGCCTGTGAAGACCGGCCTCCTCCATGCGGAAGGCAGCGCCTCCGAAAATCCCTGGCACATTGAGAACGCCATCGAGAAATGTCTCTTCTGTGGCCAGTGCGAAAGGAATTGCCCTGTCGGCGCGATTTCCTTGGATAGAAAAAATCGCACCTGGTCCATCGACCGAGACAAATGCGTTTCCTGCGGCGTCTGCGAAGGCAAATGCCCGGCTCATTGCTTGACGCTAAAAGACGAATGGAGCGAAGGCGAAGAAAAAGCCGCCCGCATCACCCTCCAGGGTTCCATGAACGAGAGACAAAGAGCCATGGCCGCCAAAGCCAATGCGCCTGCACCGAAGCCCGCTCCCGCGCCGGCTCCCCAGGAAGCGGAAGTCGTCAAGGAATCCGAAAACCCCTGGCACGTGAGAAACGCCATCGACCGCTGCCTCTTCTGCGGCATGTGCCAACGCCACTGTCCCATGGGCGCCATCACCGTGGACCGCAAGACCCGCACCTGGCATATCGACCGCGACACCTGCGCCGCCTGCGGCCTCTGCACCGCGAAGTGCCCCGCCAAATGCTTGACACTCGAGGAAGAGTGGGCCGAGGGCGAGAGCCGGGCGGTGGAATTGACGATGAAAGGCGAGAAGAGAGAAAAGTGAGTGCAGCTACCTGCTTTCTCATAGCTTGGAGCTGGGAGCTAGGAGCTCGGCGAGCGTCAGGTGGCATTTATTACACCAGCCTAAAGCGAGCGAAGTACTCCCGCCGCTACTGCATGACATGCCTACTGACACCAGCCAAGCTCCTAGCTCCAAGCTCCTAGCTCAAAGCTATGAGGAAGCAGTCAAACGCGCTATAAGCGATAGCCCGGAGGAGTCGCCATGCACGAATACCCCATCACCCTAGAAATCGTCCGCATCGCCGAGGAGACCGCCCGCGCGAAGGGTGGCATCGTGAAAGCCATCCACTTGGTCGTCGGTGAGGACTCTGGATTCATCGGCGAGTCCATCCAAATGTACTTCGACGTGATTTCCGAAGGCACCCTGGCGGACGGCGCCACTCTTACCATCAAGGACGTGAAGCCGAAAATGAAATGCGACGCCTGCGGCGCCCTCTTCGAACGCAAGCGCTACTCCTTCACCTGCCCCCACTGCGGCGGCGACGGCTCCCCCACGGAGATCGGGAAGGAATTTTATATAGAGAGCGTAGATTTAGAAATCAATGCGTAAGCCTGGCTACCTGCTTCTACATAGCTTTGAGCTTGTAGCTAGGAGCTTGGAGCTCCATTTATGTCACTTGGCATATAACAGCGTTCTGCAAAAGGAAGCGATCGCATGCTCTGCTTTTACAGCCTTCTTTTGGAAATGTGAAAGGAGGGCTTGCAGGCAAGTGAATGTGCCTACTGACGCTAACAGAGCTCCAAGCTCCAAGCTCCAAGCTAAAAGCTCCTAGCTATGAGGAGGCAGGTAAATGTGCCTTATCCCTAAATCGATAGCCCCCAAAAGGAGAACACTATGCATATGGTCAAAGCCGGCGTGATGGAGGACATCTACGCCCACAACAACCACATCGCTCTGCATGTGAGAGAATATTTGAACGAAAGAAATGTGTACGCCGTGAACGTCATGGGCGCGCCGGGGACCGGGAAGACCACGTCCTTGGAGCAGCTCATGAAATATATGAAATCCAAGGTCTACGTCATCGAAGGCGACATCGAGTCCGACATCGACACCGAGCGTTTGCGGAAACAAAATGTGAAGGCCGCGCAGATCAATACCTTCGGCGCCTGCCACTTAGACGCGCCGCTCTTGCACAACGCGGTGCACACCATGGATTTCGCAGAGCCTGGCGTCCTCTTCATCGAGAACGTAGGAAACCTCGTCTGCCCCGCGGAGCTTGACATCGGCGAGCACATGAAGCTCCTCATCGTCAGCGTAGCCGACGGCAGCGACAAGCCCTACAAATATCCATTGGCCTTCGAGAAGGCGGACATGATCCTTCTAAACAAAGTCGACCTCCTGCCATACTTAGATTTCGACGAGGATTTCTTCATGAAAGGCGTCCGCCACTTAAATAAAAAAGCCCCGGTCTTTAAGGTCAGCGGCAAGACCGGAGAGGGCTACGAAGAAGCCGCGAAGTGGATCGTGGAGAAGGCGCAGGGCTAGAAAAGTCGTCTGG
>CAVKMC010000025.1:0-13142 GCA_963657285.1 Agathobacter sp. | reverse complement strand
GCATATCTCGGATGCCGCTCTTATACTCCACCACCTGTCCCGGCATGGAGCGATACTCGCAGAGGAATTTATCAAATTCCTTATTCTTCTGCTGCATCGCCACCGAGAGAAGCGGATAGCCATAGAGCGCGAGAGCCGCCCCTTCTATCTCCCAGTTGCCGCAATGGGTAGCCGCCAGGATGCAACCCTTGCCGCTCTCCTTGATGGCATCCAGCTTTTCCTTTCCGTGAATGACCACATGGTCACGGATATTTTCCTTTGTGAGAAGTGGAAATCGAAACATAGAAACGCCCAGATGACCAAAGCGCACCGAAGACGCCTTCGCAATGCGCTCCGCCTCTGCTGCGTCTGTGGCAATCCCCGAGCGCAAAATATTTTTCACAGCCAGCGTCTTGCGCCGCTTTGGCACCGCCAGCCAGAAAAATTTTCCCAAGCCATTGCCAAATTTGACTGCATTCTTTTCCGAAAGGCCGCAGCAAAAAGCGCCCAGCCCTTTCAATAGTGTATAGGTACCCTTCATAGTGTCATGACCTCGTTATGAATCTCGCTATGATAAAATAAATTTTCTATATTGTATCATTTTTCGCAAGAGTTTGCCGTAGAGAGTGCGGGTTTAAATGTAGAGGTTTAGTAATCGGTAGTCGGTGGTCGGGACGCGTTTAGCTGCTTCCTCATAACGAGAAGCTATGAGGGAACCGGTATGTGTGCCCTGACTACCGACCACCGAATACCGATTACTTTCTGCAACAAAAAAGATCCACGAACCTTAATTCATGGATCCTTTTGACTATTTTCCTTCCAGCTCTGCCAGCTGCTTTTCCAGCTTGCGGATTCGTTTCACCAGCTCCGGCAAACGGGAAGTCGCTGCTTCGATGCGGCCCCACTGAGCGTGCGGGCGAGCGGGATAACCCAGGTAGGTTCCCGGCTCCTTGATGGTGCCGACGATACCGGCCTTGCCGCCGCAGATGACGCCATCGCCGATGGAAATATGGCCATTCACGCCAGTCTGTCCCGCCATGATGACATGATTACCAATCTTTGTACTGCCGGCTACGCCGACCTGGGCGCAGAGGAAGCAGTCCTTGCCCACCTCTACATTGTGTCCCAAGTGGCAGAGGTTATCGATCTTCGTACCGCTACCGACTACAGTGTTATTCATAGCGCCATTGTCCACAGTGGAGCAAGCGCCGATTTCTGCATCATCTTCAATCACCGCACGGCCCAGCTGACGGATGTGATGGTGGTGGCCATTCTCATCGGTGGAGAAACCGAAGCCCTGTCCGCCCACTACAGCGTGGGCGCGAAGCACCACGCGATCGCCAAGGATGCTATTCTCATGGACCACAGCGCCCGGATTGAGCTCGCAGTCCTTCCCGATCTTCGCCTGCTTCCCTACGTAGCAGTACGGATAAAGCACAGTACCGTCCCCGATTTCCGCGCCCTCTTCGACGACTGCATAGGCCATGATACATACGTCCTTGCCCAACTGCGCAGTAGGTGCGATGACTGCAGTCTCATGGATGCCGGGGGTGAAGCGATTCTCCGGGCGATAAAGGTCGATGAGCTCGCCAAAGGAACGGCGGCAGTCAGGTACTACGATGAGATTCTTTGTATAGTGAGCCGGCAGCTCATCCACCAGGATGACGCCTGCCTGCATTTCTTCAATATGTTCCGCATAGATGCCACGAGCAAAGGTGACATGGGAGGGACCGGCGCTTTCAGCGCTGCATACGTCATCGATCACGACAGTGCTATCCCCATATAAAGTGCCGCCGATGATTTCAGCCAATTCAGCTGCTGTTTTTTTCATAGAAATCCTCACTTAGAAGAAGAGGAAGCAGCGGAAGAAGCGGCTTTGTCTGTGCCGTCGATCTTTGCCTGCACTTCGTCAGTAATATCTACCGCACCGGCCGGTACGGCTCTCTTGTGCATGACGATGCCGATATTCTTTTCCTTAGCGACCACAGCGGCCTGGGATTCCACCAGAGACTGGATCTGTTTCTGTTTGCTCTGGATGAAAATCATGCGTTCCTGCTGCGCTGCCTGGAATTTCTTCTGCATTTCTTCGTCCG
This sequence comes from Agathobacter sp., assembly GCA_963657285.1. GTDB lineage: Bacteria > Bacillota > Negativicutes > Veillonellales > Dialisteraceae > Dialister. The sequence continues at coordinate 11,070 of CAVKMC010000025.1, read as the reverse complement.
ACAGGCCTTTCTGGGATTCCTGGTTCAGACGATCTCTGATTTCTTTATCCTTGTCGGTGATCTCCTTCTCGATAGCCTGGATCTTCGGGGAAGAAGATTCCAGCTTCTGGTAGTCGATCACTGCTGCTTTATTTTCACTGCCACAGCCCGCAAAGGCAGCGGACGCGCCAATGAGTGCGATGCAGGCCAGTTTTTTCCACATAGCCATTGATATGCCTCCTACTTACTGATATTTACTATCCGATTCACCATGTCGCCGGTCACATCGGCGGCATGGATATTGACTTTGTATTTCGTGAAAATCATAGAGAGCTGCTTCTCCGAAGCGATGCGTCCCGCTTCCCTGCGGATATCCTCCATGATTTCTGCCTTGAGAGCTGCCATTTCCTTTTGCTTAGCCTCGATGCGCTTCTGCCACTCCTCATTCCAAGAGGAATCGACAGGCATCTCATCAGGCGCCAGGACCATGTCCTTCTTCACCGCTTCTGCCATAGACGTCTTGATGTCCTCGGCGGTTTTGGCAGAAAAGGCTTCCAGCTCTTTCCCTGCTGCCTCCTTCGCGCTAGTCATGCGGCGAACTTCCTCTTCCGTCCAGCCGCTCATGTCCATGCGGCTTCGATCATTTCGAAGGTCCATCAGCTCATGGAGCCGCGCTTTCACGGACTCCTTCTCGCTACCGGTCACACCCAAGACCGTAAGCTTCATCTGAAGGTTGGCCATTTCTGCTCGCTCTTCTTCCGTAAGCCCATCCAGGGATAATTGTTTATTTTCTTTCTTGTGATTCTCCGTGATTTCTTTGTAGAGATTTTGGAGACTCTGATTCAGCTCATCCTCTTTGGCTTTCACCTTGGTTTTCCACTCGTTCTCGGCGCCCATGCGACGGCTCTGGTCCGCCAAGGCTGCTTTGATCTGCTTTTGCTGGGAGGCGATATGGATGAGCTTATTTCGCTCAGCCTGATACTCCTCGAGCATGTGGTTGTACTCGGTTTCCAGCCGGAAATATTCACTGTATTTCGGATGAGCCTTGACCAAGGTCTCTAAATCCACCACGCCATAGGATGGCGCAGAAGGCATAGGTTCTTCGGCTTTTTTATCGCCACATCCGGCCACAGCCAGAGAAGCAGCGATCAGAAGCGCTGCCGCTGCGCTGTATAAACAGTTTATATATTTCATAGGAAGGCCTTATTATTTGCTTGCAGAGGATGCTGCTGCAGAAGAAGCAGCGGCGTCAGAAGAAGCTGCCGGTGCTACAGACTTGGACAAGGAGTCAGAGACTTCCTTGGTGATGTCGTTGCCGCCATAGATGACAGCCGACTTATCTACCACGAGGGACAGACCCTTCTTGGAAGCTACAGACTTCACCGCACCGGTCACCTGGTCATCCATATCCTTTTCGATGGCCTGGCGCTTCTGGTTGAACTGCTGCTGCATGTCAGCGAAAAGCTTTTCCTTCTCTGCATCGCTCATGTTGGCGGATTTCGCATCGAAGTCCTTCTGCATTTCTTCTGCAGTTTCCTTCAGCTTCTGCTGGTAGTTCTGTGCCAAGGTCACATTGGAAGAAATCACTTCTCTCTGATCTACCACACCGATATCAGAGGTCGGTGCTGCAGACGCAGTATCGCCCATAGAAACTACAGCCATAGCGGCTACGGAAGCAATGAATACCCCTGCCAAAGCAAAGGAAAAGATTTTTACATTTTTCTTGTTACCAAGAGTTGTCATCATGATGGGTTTCACTCCTCTTTATAAATTGGCGATGAGCCGAAGCCATCTGCCTTCTTCATCATTATACACATATTCCAGAGTCATGTAGTTATGGATTTTGTAAGAAAGTCCATACTCATTCTCTCGTTTCTTGAAATCTCGATCATAGCGGAACGCCAAGCGCTCGCCAATGGGCACATAGGTAAAGACATGATTGCTCTTCTCTATGAAATCATGCTTATATCCCACATCCATGGTCTGTCCGAAATGGTGGTACCACCCGGCAAAGACGTTCCAGTCCATGGGGCCGGGATAGAGACGAGCTTCGCCGAAGACCACATCCTTCTTTCCTACGAAATGACCCAGCATCCCTTCGATGGCCGTATTGCGATTGCCATCACGACCGGCATCCATCCAGGCTTCCGTGCGGATGATCCAGTGGTCTGTCAAGGCATCCACTTTGAGTATCGTGGTTTCCCCGGGAATCAAGGTGGTCTTCGTCTCGATACCATAGGTAGTGACGAAGGAGTCCTTCTTCAGGATTTCATTCAAAGACTCCGCCAGCTCTCTGTCATGGCGCGCCACGAAATTCACCGGCAGCCCCTCAAGACTCCGGACCGCGTGCTCAGTCTCAGTGACAGCCCGAAGCAGGAGAAGCCGCGGGATGGTGGTCTTGTGAAATGTCAGCTTCCCGGTGCGTACGATAGGCCCCTGAGGAATCAGAAAGATGCGCACCTTCGTCTTCTCCCCGGACTCGACTTCAAAGTTCGCCTGAAATTCCGGGAGAATCTGAGAAAGCAAATCCTTCCCCGCCGACTCCGAGACGCTCTCCGCCCAGCCCACCGAATCCACCGGAAGGCCGGTCAATAGATTATTCATCAGGATCGGCACTTCAGCAGTGTCCTTCTTCACATAGGCCGCTGCCTCGGGAGAGAGATTTCCATAATCGATCTCTGTCTCCACCTCGCGGATCATCTGGCCTACAGGCAATAAGGATACCTGTATCTTCGCCTGACTGCCATAGTCCGCATGGATGTCATCCACCACATAGCCTACCACCACGCGGTTGATGATGTCCGCCAGCACCTTATTGTACTGCGCTTCATTGAGGCGAAAAAGATTCTCCTCTTTCCCTTTGAGGATCCGATTTCCAATAGAGGAAATACTGGCAGCGATACGCTTTTCCACCGCCGCCGGGATGGGGCCCTCCGAAGAAGAGACTTCCACAGTCACATCCTCGATGGGCGCCGCCAAAGCGGCCGATGTCATAAAGGACGAAACGAGCAGGGTAAGTCCTGCTCGAAGCATCCATTTTTTATAAGAAGGAAACATATCTCCTCCCACTGTGAGCTATATCAGAACTGGGTACCGAAGCTGAAGTGGAACTTATTCTGATCGCCATGGCCGTAGTCGAGACGGATCGGTCCGATCGGGGTCTGCAGACGGAGACCTACGCCGACAGACCAATTGAAGGAGTCGTCGTCGTTATACCACGGAATCTGACCATTGTCGATGCCCCAGGTGCTGCCGCCATCGCCGAATACGACGCCCTGTACCTTCTTGGCAATCGGGAAGCGGTATTCCAAGGTGGTCGCATACATCTTTTTGCCCTTGAACTGGTCATCTTCGTAACCGCGGAGGGTATTGGAACCGCCCAGGTCAAAGAGGTTACCATAAGCTACATCCCCATCAATGTAGCCGCCCATGACGCGAAGCGCCAGGATGTGGCCATTGCCGAGAGCTTTGTAGAAGCGGCCTTCTGCAGTGAACTTATAGAAATCATAGTCCCCGCCGAGACCGTGGCCGCCCCACTGGGCAGCGAAGGAGAGACGACGGCCCTTGCTGGCATTGAAGTAGTTGTCGCGGTTATCGAATACATGGGTGAAGGTGAAGCTATTGGTGGTACCGAAGTTATCCATGATAGCTTTTTTCCACGTATCCTCCATGTCGGTATAGCTTGCATACCCATACTTTTCATAGTTACTAAATTTATTCTTAGCTGCGCTACCCCAATCGAAGCCGTCGTGATTATCATAGGATTCTTTCGCGCTTTCGAAGTTGAAGTAGTTGGTGCGATATTCACCGGTCACGCGGCCCCAGGTGAGGTTCCAGCCTCTTCTTCTCTTATCGTATTCTGCAATGGTATTGCCATCAGCATCATAGTCATCGTATTCATAGATACGGTTGAAAATGGAAACGCCCAGGGAGTCGCCATTGGAATTGATCCACGGACGGGTGTAGGAGATGGTGTAGTTCTTGCCATCGCCGGCGCCGCCGAATTCCCAGTGGAAATTGACCTTATCACCGGTGCCGCGGAAGTTGGTATCGCCGACTTCGATGATGCCGACAGTACCATCGGAGTCAGAGTAGCCGGCACCGACGGTGATGACGCCGGTCTTCTGTTCTACCACGTCGATTTCGATGACTACATTGTGTTCATTCTGGGTGCCCGGCAGAAGCTTCATATTCACGTCTTCGAAGTAGCCCAGGTTATACAGTCTTTCCATGGAGCGGCTAGCCTGGAATTTATTGAAAGGCTTGCCCTTCTTCATTTTCAGTTCGCGGAGGATGACCTTGTCCTTTGTCTTTTCGTTACCGACGAGCTGGATGTCTTCGATGACGCCTTCAGAAATATCGATATGAAGGATGCCATTGGAGGTCACCTGTACATTCGGGATAGAAACGAGCATGTAGCCCTGCTTCAGGTAGAGATCTTCGATGGCTTTCAGCTTCTGATTGACCTGTACGAAGTTCAGCACGCTGTCCTTCGGTACCTGCATTACATCACGGAGATAATCAGAGGTGAAAATGGTATTTCCGGAGAATTCTACGTCATGAACCACCGGATTCGCCACCAGCTGGTACGAAAGGTCTACACCTTCCGGTACTTCGCCGAAGTTTGGACGGATCTGAGAGAAGACACCAGTACTGCCCAGGGATGCCACGTCGTTACGGACGCCTTCCTGAGAAACCGGAGTACCCGGCTTGCTGGTGAGCAGCGGAGAGAGCTTTGTTTTGACTTCTTCCGGAATGCCGTCGAAGTCTACGCTGGCAATGGTCTTACCCACCTGGTCTTCGATGGCTGCATCATCTTCGGCAGACAGATAAAGAGACGCATCGCCGACAGCTACGGTCTGGGTGGTCTCCTTTACTGCCATAGACGGCTCCGGAGCCTTGGTCTGGTCGGAAATTTCCCCTACCGCGCCGGCTTCCTTGCCGCTCTTTACATCAATCATGGAGCTCTGGCTCATGCCATTCTGTGCGCCTACCATCGGTGCATCTGCATAAGCAGCGCCGCCGGCAAAGGCTGCGAGGATAGCAGAAAGCAGTAATGCTTTCTTGTGCTTCATTGTAATCATAAATTCCTCCTCATATCTGTAATTGATTGGAATGGTATTTCTGTATATGGGTTGCTGATTTAGACAAGAGCGTCGAAATATCGCTAGTGGGTTAGTGATTAGTAATTAGTAATTAGTAGTCAGGCGCTTTTAACTACGCTCCCACTTCTATTATTCCATTTAATCGGAATAATAGTCCAGTAGCAAAATGGCACTTAATCACTAAAGACGGATACTAATCACTGATCACTAATTACTAATTATTAAACCACTTTGTTTCAATTCAACACCTTTGTCTAAACCAGCAACAATAAGCAAAAGTCACACCTGCCCGCGAAGGGCGCGGCCGGCTTCGCCTACTACACTTTGAATTTCCTGATCCGACAGAGCCGGTGGTGCTACGCGAGATGGCTCAGCGGCTACCACAGGCGCCACTGGTGCCTGCGGTGTCGGTGCTTCCACCACATGTGTCTCCGCCACCTGTACCTCACTGGGCACTTCTGCTATAGGCGGCTCTACCTTCTCTGCTACCGGGGTGGACGTCTCATGGATGATGATTTCCACCGGCGGCTGCGCCTGTATTTCATTTTTATTCATTTCTTCGTCAATGAAATGAAATCCAAAGAATAGAAGTACTGCTACTATCATAGCACATCCCCGCAATCCCCACTTACGGAAAGGAGAATTTTTATGCACTTCTTTCAAGCGCTGCATCTCTGCCTGCGCCATCATTAGATTCATTTCGCCAGTCAGTTCCTGATGCCCCGAATAGGCATCCTCTGCCTTATCGAGCCATTTCTTGACGGCCTTCACTCGTTTCAATTTATCCCCGGACATACTACCTCCTATAGAAAAAGGCAAATGTATCGTCTTTCTCTGTATAGAATCCGCCTATACGAAGTATGAGTGAACCATGAATAATCGAATGTTTTTTTCTTTTTCGCCGATTTCCTCGGAAATTCTTTTTATTTCTACCATATATAACTCAGATGATAAGCCAGCGAGAAATCATAAATCATGTTTTGAAAGAAATGCGCTTTGCTTCGCACCACCAGCCTATAGCTCCTCTTCCAAGAAGATGGCTCAGCTGACTCTCACTTTCTCGCTCTCTTATTTTCTATCGTGCATAAGCTTCGAAAGCATGCCACGAAGGCGACGAATGCCTCGCTTCTCTAGCCTGTATACGTAAGCGGTGCTCACATCCATAGCGCAGGCCGTTTCTGCAGCGGTCTGCTCAGCTAAGTACACCGAGCGGATCACTTCCTGTTCGCGGCCGGGAAGGCGGCTCACTGCCGAATCCACCGCTTCGTGAAGCGCCGACTTATCTGCGCTTTCAAATGCCGTATCCTCCACGGCCTGAGACAGAAATACCTTCTCGTCTTCCCCTTCTTCCAATAGGATTTCATTTCTATTTTCAGAGAGGAAATTCAGCATACGGCCGCGGATACGATGGACCGCATAGAGCGAGAAGGCCACGCCGTGGGACGGCTCGAAGCGCTCTACCGCTTCCATAAGCCCCACGGTGCCCTCTTGGATGAGGTCTAGCGTTACGGCTTCCTGGAGGCCATATTTCATAGCTTCTCGGAAAACCAAAGGCTGATAGTTTTCAATCAACCTTTGCCGCGCGTCAAGCTCGTACTCCTCTTTGTACTGTTTCCACAGTTCCTTTTCTTCCTCCAAGCTCAAGAGGGTGAGCTTGGATAAAAACTCCTTATATTGTTCTAGCATGGAATGCTCCTGGGAAATATTCTGTGTTACTTAGGGAAACACTGATTAAATCGTTTCCCTTAGAACCTAAAGTTCCAATCTGTGCCGACATAGCTGTCATCTTTGCTATTATACCACGAAGAAAGGCCGATTCGCGAGGTCAAATCATAGTGAAGTCCCACGCTATTTTCCTCATTATTCACGCCCATAGTCGCAGTGAGCATGAAATCATTGAAGAGGTACTTGCCAATCTTGATGTAATAGTAGTCGTTATTGGTATCCGTCCCGCTATCATAGTAGTCAGTGAGATTCGATGTGATGCTGATGAGATCGAGGCCGATCTTATCCTGCAGGAAATCCTGCATCGTATTTCCGAAGAGCATGGTGAGTCCCGCATTGAAGAGTGCCCCTTCGGTGGAGCCATCCTTGTTCGGATCCTGGTGCAGCGTCAGGAGCATGAGGATCTGGGAATCATTCAGCGCCGGTTCGCTGTGGAAGGTGGTCTTCATATCGCCCACCGGGCCGTCAAGCTCAGCTCCGATCGCGTAATGACCTACTTTCGTATTGGCCTTCACATGAACCACCGGCAAGAAGGAGCCCGGCTCCGCGCCCCATACTGCATTGGCCTGGTCGACTCTGAATTCGGTGGTATTCAGCTTCACCGTGCCCTTTTCTACATTCACACGACCGGTCATGTCCGGTTCCTTGAAGTGACCGCGCATGGAAATAGAGCCCTTCAGCCACAGGTCATAAAGCGCACTGCTATAGAGCCGCACATTGTCGCCGATGGTCACATCGATTTTCGTCAGGAAATCCAAATCCGATTCTTCGGAGTCAGAGAAAAGGGACAACGGTACACTGGCAGTGGCATCATGGATAGAGAGTGAACCATCCACGCCCATCTCATCCATGATTTCGCCCATATGGAAATCGCCGTCAATGGCGCCCTTGAAATAGGTGGAGTAAATCGATGGTGTATGAATATGAGCCTCTCCATCATAATGAGTGATGGCTTTATTCTTCCAATCCACCGAGCCCTTGGCGCTCACGCCGCCGCCGCCGAAGGAAGCGCTGCCATCAAAGACCGCATGATTTCCTTCAAAGGTGAGCTTGAGATCGATTGGTTTGATAGGTTCGCCCATGGTGGCTACGGAAATCTGTCCATTCTTTGCGGTAATGCCTCCCACCAGCTGCGGATCTCGATAGTCGCCTGTCAGCTTCACATGGCCTTTGATGGGACCACTAGCGGAAGTGATAGCGCGGCCGAAGAGCGCCAGGATATTCATATCTGCGTTGTCCAGATTGATATCTACGTTGAGCGGCACCGCCTCATCGGTCTCGCTGCCGGTGAAAAGATTTCCCGGAAGCGTACCCTTAGCACTGGCTTTGTAGTCATTCTTCGCAATCAGCGCATTCTGCAGGGTCACTACATTGTGAGATACATTTGCCATGAGCGAGAAGGTATCGAAGGAAATATCTCCATAACCCGGATGAGCCACGCCGATGGAAATATCTGCTTCCGGTGATTTTTTATTTCCGGAAAGAGAGACCGCCGCGGTCACCAGACCGGAAAGCTTCATATTCTTCTTTTCCAATACCTGCGGGATCCAGGAAACATCCATATCCTTGGCCGCTACCTGGATGTCCAGCTCTCCATCAGAAGTCATGGAGCCCTGGGCTGCCAAAAGGCCTACGCCTACCGGAATGTGGAACTGGCGAATGTTGAGAGCGCCATTGGCATAAGCGAAGTCGATATCCCCTTCACCGACTACTGTCTCGCCCAAATGACCGCCTTGGAAGTTGGCTTTGAAGTCTACGCTGGGATTATCCATGGTGCCACTGATACGCATGCCGCCATTCACTGTGCCATCGACCGCCTTAGTAGGCAGGTTGAAGAGGCGCATCACTTCCTTGATATTCCATCCATCAAAACGCAAGAATCCTTGCAGCTTGCCGCTGTCCATATGATAGCTGCCCTTCCAAGTGAATTGGCCATTCAGCTGATTGAAAGCACCATCTTCGAGAGAAACCACATGATTCTGGTAATGAATCGCAGTGGAAGCCATGTAAATAGCTGTGCCGCCTAGCGCGATCTGGCGACTGGACACAGTACCATCGAAAATGGGATTATCAGTGGTGCCATACAAGTGCCCCTGCATATTGACCTTGCCGTCGAGGCCGCGTCCCGGAAGCATGCGCTCCATGCTGATATCCGTCAAAGACACATTCATGTCGATGCCGTCTTTTTTCACGGTACCATTCACGATAGCAGTGCCGTCATAAATGTATCCCATCCCATTCTGAATGGTAAGACCATCGTTATTATAGGTATACTGTCCGGAAATACTCTGGAAGAGCTCACCTATAATGGAGCCGTCCCAGGCATGGAAGTCCCCTTCTACCTTTGGATTGTTCACATCGCCGGTGATGGTCACCGTATTTCCTACCCAGCCTGTGACGGGATACGACATGTCCGCCAGGGATAGGAGTTTTTCGATTCTTGTTTTATCGGTCTTGATGGTGAGATTCATGGGATAAGGCCCATAGATACCCACACTGCCGCTGACTTGGTGATTTCCTTCACTGCTCTTCCAGTCCAGATTGGAAATCTGAAGCGATCCATTGGCGAGAGCCACATTTCCTTTCACTTCATCAAAGGCGAGTCCCTTCACAGCGCCATGACGGGCAGTGATGGCGCCATCACCCGATGGATTATCCAAAGTGCCAGTCACATGAGCCTTGCCGGACAAGGTACCGGACATGTCGATGCCTGCTAGACCGGCGAACTGCGCCATATCAATGCCCGCCGCTTCCGCAGAGAGATCCATGGAAGTGCCATAGTCGCCCTTCACGGTGAAAGCGCCCTCGCCGCTGGTGCCGGTGAGGTAGGCAATATAGGTGAGCCCATTCTTGGAAGACACTTCACCGGACAGCGTGTCTAAAGCGATGCCCTGGTACGATGCTCCCAAGCCGTAGAAGACACCATTCCAGTCGCCATTTCTATAAGAGCCAAAGCCCGATACCTTCTCAGCCGATGCGCCGGCATAGGAAATACCCAGGCCGTCCACTTCGCCATTGGCTGTCTCCAGCGCCAGCACGCCATTCAGGTAGCTGCCTTTGACAGACGCGGAGCCGCTGAGCTTTCCTGCGGCACCTGCGCCGGGGATCTGCGCTAGGTCGATGGCTTCAACCGCCGCTTCCCCTGCGAAAGCGCCGGTATTCATATCATAGGAGCCTTCGCCAAGCACGCGGCCGCCGGCAGCTTCGCCTTTGAGATAAGGAATGGAGATGCGATTTTCGCCACAGACGAAGCGCACCGTGGCGTCATCGATGGAGAGGTTTTCATAGTGCCCCTTCTTCACGGTCACTTCGCCGGAAACGAAGGGATTGCTCACAGTGCCGGACACATCGACGGTGCCGGATACCAGACCGGACACGTCATAGCCTGTGAGAATTTTTTCCGGTGCCACATTCATAAGCTCTAGCCGCGCCGAGAGGACGGGATCGCTATCCAGCTGGAATTCGCCAGCCCCCTTGAAGCGCTGCCCATTGACAGAGAGAGAAGCATCGCTGATGGCCACATGACCATCGTCAATAGTAAAAAAGGCTGCTCCATCAGCCAGAATATAATTTTCATAGCGAAGAGCAGCATCACGAATAGAACCCTTGACATGGTAAGCTACAGCGCCGTCACTTTTCCAGATCTTGGCGCCGGTCACCTGTCCCGTTCCTTTATCGATTTCAATTTTTTGAGAAATAGATGGGAATTTTTCAAGAAGCGGCTCCAAGGACTTGAAAGAAACCGGAGCGGTCTTCAGTTTGATTTCCATGTTGCTGGTATTGGTATACTTCAGATCCCCTTCGAAATGGCTGTCCAGCACAGAGCCATCAAAGGTGCCGGTGATGGTAGCCTTCTCATCCCAAGCGAGGGTGGTATTCACACCGGAGAAATCATAGGTGCCGTATTCAGGCACGTCAATAGAAGCCTTCCCGTTTTTCACAATGAGTCGGCCGGTGAAGGTACCGCTATCAGAGGAGTCAGAGGGCTTTACGATGGATTCTACATTCCACGCGCCAGCGCTCTTCTGAGCCAGATGGATTTCCGGCTCCTCTACGGTGATGTCTTTCACCACATCAGCAAGACCGGCGTCATTGACGAGATAATTATAGAGAGCGGACATAGACCAGCCGACGGTCAAATTGGGCGACTTAAATACATCCTTGCCATTTTCGTCTTTCAAAGACAGATTAACGAAGGACAGGTCGTAGTTAGGATCCAAGTCCATGCCATCCCAGGTAAGGGAACCATTGATGCGGCTTC
>CAVKMC010000024.1:0-13187 GCA_963657285.1 Agathobacter sp. | reverse complement strand
CGATGTGGATATTTTGAAAACCATGAATAATGGCATGTACAGCATCGAGGACTTCGGTGCCACCGTGGATTACTCGGACATTCCCAAAGGCGGTGTGGCGAAGATCACTTCAACGCCGGTGGAGCATCCGGAGGATTGGGCGAAGGTGAAGCCCGTCTCTCTCCATGAAGGCGCGCTCCTTCGTGAGCAGACTTACTTGAAGCTTCTCTTGAAGAAAACAAATGGCGAGGTGCCGGTGGTCTTCACAGTCTTCAGTCCTCTCACCACAGCCAATAAGCTTTGCCCTCACATGAAGGAGCACATCGCTGCAGGCCACGGCGACAAGGTGAAGGCAGCGCTGAAAGCCATCACGGAAACCACCTGCGGCTTAGTGCAGCGGGTCATCGAGCTCGGCGCTGACGGCATTTTCTTCGCCACCCAGCTTTCCTCTTACGATATCGTGGAAGAATCTTTTTACAAGGAATATGGCATGCCTTACGACTTGGCGGTGCTCTCGGCTTCTCAGGGCTGGTGCAATGTGCTTCATGCCCACGGGAAAAATATCATGTTCCCACTCCTTCGGAAATATCCGGTGCAGATTTTCAACTGGCATGCCTGGGAATCCCTCCCGGACATTCACGAAGCCCAAGTGATGACGGGCAAATGCATCATGGCAGGCCTAGAGCGCATGGACATCACCGAAGGTCACAAGAATGAGATCGAGTACCAGATCTATGAAACCCTCCGCCAGACCCAAGGAAAGAGCGTCATCCTCTCCCCTGGCTGCGTAATCCGCTATCCCCTGGATAAAGAGATGCTCGCCTTCGTCAGAAAGGCGAAGGAGGAGATAGAAGGGAAGCTAGGGATTAGTGATCAGTAATTAGTGATCAGTGGTCAGTACGCGTGGAGCGTATGAGACAGTAGTCATGTTTCCTTTATCGCGGTATGTGATGGTCTATTCCTTAGCGGTAGCGTCATCCATGCAAAGCTGATGCAAAAGTTAAACGCGCCCTGATCACTGATCACTAATTACTAATTACCCAAACAAAAAGCCTCGAAGAAATAATCTTCAAGGCTTTTCTTTTGCTATTTATTTTTATTTCTTTTCCATCGGCGGAAAGGTGGACATGGTGGGAGGCATGTAGCGGAGCTTCGGCGATACGATGGCGTAGATTACATAGCCCATAGCGGTGACGAAGGCGCCTTCCAGGATGACATCCCAGCCGCAGCCGTAAACGGCATAGACGCTGTAGATGCCGCCGATGATGGCTGCGATGTTTGCCATCTTTGCTTTTTCGTTCGGCACACCTTCAATGCGCTGCAAATCAGATACGGCGCCCATAGCCAGGAGGTAGGGAATCAGGTTGATCATAACTGCCAGGTTGATCAGGATGTTGAACTGCTTCAAAAGGGTGGGGCTCATGGTAGAGAGAGTCATAACCACCTGGATACCTACGAGGCAACCGATAGCTACATAAGGAGAACGGAATTTGTTGACCTTAGACAGGAAGTGGGGGAAGAGTCCGATGGAGGAAGCTTCGCGAGCCACTTCAGATACGGTGAACTGCCAAGCGGTGAGGGATACGAAGCAGGAGCATACGAGCATGCAGGAAACTACATAGCCTGCAGTCGGCCCAAACATGGTCGCGTAAGCGAGGCCGAAGGGCGCGCCGGATACCATGAGATCCTGGTAAGGAACGAGGCCGCCGATGATAGCGGTGGAGGTGGTGTAGCAAGCGCCTGCGAGCATGGTGCCGGCGAGGACTGCGATGGGCACATTCTTTTCCGGATTTTCTACGGTATCAGAGTTCGCGCAAGCGGTTTCCAGACCCAGGAAGGCCCAGATGATGACAGCGATGGAATCCTTCATGGATGCATAGAAGGGCATATCATTGGGGTTCCAAGCTTCTCTGTAGATGTTCGCATCGAAGAAGAAGCCGCCGGCTACCAGAAGGCCGATGACCGGAGTCACGACGCAGCAAACACCCAAAGAGGTGAATTTACCAAATTTCTTTGGCCCCACAAGGCTGATGCAAGCAGCCAGGATGAGGACGCCGATGGTGGCCATGCACACTTCTACCGGCGACAGGTGGATGCCGAAGACATAGGAGCCGTAGCTGACTACGCCGCTGGCAATGGCTGCATTGGCGATGATGAGAGAAATGGTGTAACAGAAATTGGAAACGAAGTTTCCGGAGCGGCCAAATCTATATTCCGCATAGCCGCCCATGCCGCCTACCTTCTTGGTGTACATGCCGCATTTCGCGAAGGCATAAGCCAGGATGGTAGCGCCGATGGAGGCGAGGATCCAGGAGAAAATAGATACGGTACCGATTTCCGCTAAGGTGGCCGGCAAAAGGATGATGCCGGAACCCATCATATTGATGGCTGTGACTGTTGTGAGCTGTACCACTCCCATTTTTTTGCTCTTAGACAAGGTTGTTCCCTTCTTTCTTAATCCAATTCGTGATCGCTCACGATGGGGGAAAAATATTGTCCCGGGATGAAACCGGATGATGCAGTCTGAAATCTCATCAAGGCATGCATGAGCCCCATTTGCTTTCGGTAATGGTGAAAGAAACAGGGCATAAAGAAAACCATCCGCAGATGCGGTTCGCAGCTCAACTGCCGTCAGCAGGGCGCGATGAATTTTTATTTATTGCAATATAACATAAACTACCCCTCATGACAAGACTTTTTTTGAAAAATTTTCTTAAAAATTTGATGAGCAACTACTATGGACTTTTGAGGACTTTGAAGGAAAATGAAGGAAAATGGAAGAAAATGCTATCTATCACGGATTGCCATGGATTGGAATGATAAATCAGAATGTATCATGATTTTTCATGGTAAAATTCATCCAAAACTGAAAGTGCCCATTTTATCGCCCTTTTGGGGTTTTTAGGGGAAAAATCGGGGTGAATATTATGCATAGAAATGTAGGAATTATGCAATTCTATACGAAAGCAAAAGATTTCAGTTAATTTCTATCAGCCCGTCAGCGCCCGAAATGGGGCGAAATTGCCCCAAATCACCTCACACCGCCAAAAAACGCGTCCAAGTTGAGAAAGCAGCTGTAGTAAATGAGAATGTGGCAAAGGGGATATTTTTTCTGCTGAAGGGTAGAGAAGAATTTTATAAGCGATAGGGTGGTCGGTAGTCGGGATGCATTTGACTGCTTCTTCATAGCTAGGAGCTGTGAGCTTGGAGCTAGGAGCTTGGCTAGAGGCAGTTGGCATGTTGGCGGAATCAGTGTTTTCCAGAAGAAGCAGCCAAACGCGTGTTGCTTTGTGAATCTAACGCTTTCCATGCCTACTGACTCCAAAGAAGCTCCAAGCTCCAGGCTCAAAGCTATGACGAAGAAGGCAAATGCGTCCTGATTACTAATCACTAATCACTGACCACGAAACCGCCACATTTCACTTTCTCCAATACAATGTTGCCCCCACCGTAGCCCTGGGTGTACAATGAAAGAAATGTTATAAATTGTATATAGTAATGGGGTGAAGCGTATGCAGTTGAAACAGCTGACAGCAATGGATGAGAAGCTATTGGCTGCGGATTTCATGGATGTGAGCGGGAAGGTCGGGCTCATTGGGGGCTATTGCGAGCCGGATTTCCCGATTTATTATGCCAATGAAAAGATGGCGGCCATGCTGGGCTATGATTCCATAGAGGATCTAATCGATGGGATACACGGAAGGGTAGCGAATACCATTCATCCCGATGATATGGCCCAGGTGGCGAGAGACTTGGGAGACCATTACTACGAGGGCATGACCTATGAGACCACCTACCGCATGCCTAGGAAGGATGGCTCCTGGTTTTGGACCGTGGACCGAGGCAAGGTGGTACGTGCCAAGGACGGGCGTCTGGCCATCATTAGTATGTGCAGCGACATGAGTGAATTCGTGAAGCGGCAACAGGAATTGGAAGCGGAGAATCATTTGTCCCATTCCATGCTGCAGACTCTTCCCGGCGGATACCATCGCTGCGCGGTGGCGGAGGGATTTCCATTTCTTTTCATCGGCGATCGCTTTTTGGATATTTTAGGATGGACGAAGGAAGAAATCGAAACTCTCTTTGATAATAAATTTCTGAATCTGGTACATCCGGAGGATAGAAATCTCACCACCGGCTATGTGGATCGGATCCTGGCGGCGGCCTTGGAAAATCCGTATCAGGATCAGATTTACCGCCTCCAGGGCAAGGACGGCTGGCACTGGGTCACCGACACCACTATGCTCCTTCATGCGGGAGGCACACAATTTTTCCAGGGATTTATCACGGACATCACTCACTATATTAAAGAAAAAGAAAAGAAGGAAAAGGAATTGGCGGCGGCGCTGGAGCGCACCGAGCGGGCGGACGCAGCGAAGAATGATTTCCTGCGGCGCATGAGTCATGATGTGCGCACGCCGATCAATGGGATTCGTGGTATCGTGGAAATCGCCGAGCATTATCCCGATGACATGGAAAAGCAGCGGGATTGCCGGGAAAAGGTCCTGAAGGCCTCTGGTTATCTTTTGGCTTTGGTAAGCAATGTGCTGGACATGAATAAGCTGGAGTCCGGTCGCATGACCTTGGAAAATAAGCCCTTCGACTTGGAGGATTTGCTTCGCGAGTTCCGTACCCTGGTGCGCATGCAGGCGGTGGAGCGAGATGTGCGATGCACCTTTGAAAGAGGAGACGACTGGCCGAGTCATCTGCGGCTTATCGGAAGCGCCGGGCACCTTCGGCAGATCATCGTGAATATTGCGGTGAATGCCATCAAATATAATAAGGATGGCGGGAAGGTGACCTTCCGGGTCCGGGAGATTTCCTGTGATGAAGACCGTGTGATCCTGGAATTTTCCAGCGCCGACACCGGCATTGGAATGACTGCGGAATTTCTAAAGCATGCCTTCGAGCCATTCTCCCGAGAGTATCGCAAGGAGGGCACCCAATTCAGCGGTACCGGCCTGGGGCTGGCCATCGTGAAGGAATTGGTAGACCTCATGGGCGGCGAGCTCATGGTGGATAGCGTGGTAGATGAGGGCACCACCTTCCGCATCCGCTTGCCTTTTGCCATCGACAAAGAGGCGGCCTTGCGGGAAAATACATCGAGCAGCCAGGTGACCCTTTCCGGACGTCGGATTCTTTTGGTGGAAGATAATGAGCTCAATATGGAAATCGCCCAGTTCATTTTCGAGCGAGAAGGCGTAGAGGTGGTGAAGGCCTGGAATGGCCAAGAAGCGGTGGACGCTTTCGCCTCCGCCGCGCCGGGGACCTACGATGCCATTTTCATGGACATCATGATGCCTGTCATGGGCGGCCTCGAAGCTTCGAAGCGCATCCGCCATTTGAATCGGGAGGACGCGCTCTCGATTCCCATCTTCGCTATGACCGCCAATGCCTTCATGGACGACATCGAGCAAAGCCTTGCCGCCGGTATGAATGAGCATCTCACCAAGCCGCTGGACACCGCGAAGGTGATCGAGACCTTGAAACGATATGTGAAATAAAAAATCCGTCCTACGATTATGTGGGACGGATTTTTCATTGGCAGGACAACATATCTGTGAAAATCTAAAGTCAACTTTAAATCTTCACAGGCTTAGTTTTTAGACATTGTATTTTTGGAAGAGTTTCTCTCTGGCGGTGGGGCTGGTAGTCGCTGCTTGGATTTCGTCGGTGCGTCCATCTTTTAGCAAAAGCTGAATCAGTGCACCCAAGCGGAGCATGCCTTTTTCTTGGGCTTCTTCTAATTGAGATATTCTATCCATGCGAGCCATTTCTCGATTGATATAGCGGCGGCGCTCTTCTGTATTGTTCAGGAAAATACGGGCAGCATCCATCGCATTTTGAATAGCTGCTTCACTCATGGCCAGTTCCTCCTTTTCTATGTGATTTAACTGATTGGCGAAGTAGGCGAGCCAACGTTCCATCTTTGACATGTTGGAAATTGGCTTAGCCGGTTGCTTGGCATACTTGGGTATTTCCAGGAAATGAATAGCCAAGTCCTTTGTTAGCTGGTGCCCGTTTTGCATATTGTAAATGCCATAGACCGAGTGGGCGTCCTCTCCCGGCAGAAAGCTGAAATTCACCAGGTTGATGGTGATGCTTGGCTTCAAGTCTTTGTAGGACTTGCCCGTAGGCAGAGACATGAGGTACATCTGTGACCAATAGAAGAGAGTACGCTGGGGCATGTTTTTCTCATTGTTCACTTGTACTTCCACATCCACTTGAGTGCCGTTGTCCAGGATACAGGCTACATCGAGACGAGTCAGCTTATCGCTTTCATTTTCCGGATTCATTTCTGTACTGGTAAACGTGAGGTCTTGGATTGGATTTCCTAAAGTTTCGAGAAGCACTGCATTGAGGAAATCGATGGTTATCTGCTTACGCTCTTCTTTACCGAAAATAAATTTGAAAAGTACATCGTTCAGAGGATTGTAATTGTATTCATTCAGATTGGGGAATAAGAAATCCTGTTCCATAGTCGGTTCCTCCTTTTCTTATCTTTATTTTAAATCATATAAAGAAACGGGGCAAGGCAAAGAAGCTCAAACAAAAAACGGCTCTCAAACGGAGCCGTTTTTGATTGCCGCAGAATTATCTGTCGGAGCTGTCTTTTTCTTTTCTGATGACGTCGTGAGCGCCGCCTTCTACGATAGAGGTAGCGGATACGAGGGTCAGCTTTGCTTTTTCCTGGAGCTGCGGGATGGTGATAGCGCCGCAGTTGCACATGGTGGCTTTGATCTTAGCGCAGGTCTTTTCTACGTTTTCTTTCAGTGGACCGGCATATGGTACGTAGGAGTCTACGCCTTCTTCAAATGCCAGCTTCTTGGAGCCGTCCAGGTCGTAGCGTCCCCAGTTTCTAGCGCGGTTGGAGCCTTCGCCCCAGTATTCCTTTACTACGGTGCCGCCGACGGTTCTCTTCTGTGTCGGGGATTCGTCGAAGCGAGCGAAGTAACGGCCCAGCATGACGAAGTCAGCGCCCATAGCGAGAGCCAGGGTGATGTGGTGGTCGTACACGATACCGCCGTCGGAGCAAACCGGTACGTAGATGCCGGTTCTCTTGAAGTATTCGTCTCTAGCCTGGCATACTTCGATGAGAGCGGTAGCCTGGCCGCGGCCGATGCCTTTGGTTTCGCGGGTGATGCAGATGGAGCCGCCGCCGATGCCGACCTTGACGAAGTCAGCGCCGGATTCAGCCAGGAAGAGGAAGCCTTCGCGGTCTACGACGTTGCCGGCGCCTACTTTGACCTTGTCGCCGTAGCGTTCACGGATCCAGTTGATGGTGATCTTCTGCCATTCGGAGAAGCCTTCGGAGGAGTCGATGCAGAGGACGTCTGCGCCTGCGTCAACGAGGAGCGGTACGCGGTCTGCATAGTCGCGGGAGTTGATGCCTGCGCCTACGATGAAGCGCTTTTCAGCGTCCAGCATTTCATTTGGGTTTTCCTGGTGGGAGTCGTAGTCCTTGCGGAATACGAAAGCGTACAGGCGGCCATCCTCATAGAGTACCGGCAAAGAATTGATCTTATTGTCCCAGATGATGTCGTTTGCTTCGGAGAGGGTGATGCCGTAGCTTGCTTTCACCAGCTTGTCTACGGGGGTCATGAAGTTTTTCACCTTTTCGCTTCTGTCCATGCGGCTGACGCGGTAGTCTCTAGAGGAAACGATACCGACCATCTTGCCGTTGGAGGTGCCGTCTTCGGTGATAGCGATGGTGGAGTGGCCGGTCTTTGCTTTGAGGGCGAGGACATCAGCCAGTGTATTTTCTGGGGAAAGGTTGGAATCGGAAGAAACGAAGCCTGCTTTCTGTGCTTTGACTCTGGCAACCATGGCTGCTTCTTCTTCAGGAGTCTGGGAACCATAGATGAAAGAAACGCCGCCGTTTCTAGCCAATTCTACAGCCAGCTTTTCGCCGGAGACTGCCTGCATGATAGCAGAGACCATAGGAATATTCAAAGTAATCGCCGGTTTTTCACCTTTTTTGTATCTTACCAGTGGGGTCTTCAGAGACACATTGGCCGGAATGCAGTTGCAGTCCGAATATCCCGGAATGAGAAGATATTCATTAAAGGTATGAGCCGGTTCATTGATATAGGTTGCCATTATTTCCTCCTTAAATAAAAAAATATAGGGACAAAGATATTAAGGTAAAATATACATCTTTCATCCCCAAAGGTCAAGTGCATAAAAGCAATTTAATTGACCTATGTATTTCTATTATTATAGCGTAAATAAAAGAGGCGGTACAAGGGGATTTTGGGGAAATAAAAATGCCCCCGAGTGGGGGCGGAAGGTTTAGGGCTTTAGTAATTAGTGCTTTAGTAATTAGTGGTCAGTAATTAGTAATTAGTGATCAGGACGCTTTTGAGGATTAGCGTCAAGTGCGTCCTGAACACTGATTACTAACTACCAACTACCAACTACCAATTACCAATTACTAATTACTAATTACTAAACCGATAGCGTTATCTGGTAACCTTACAGCAATGGCTCGATGACGGACTGGAAGTAGCGGTTCAGCTCTTCCGGAGTTTCCTGCATCTTATTTCTCACCCACCACTGCACCATTTCTACGAAGCTACCGGAAATGTGATTCAAGAGGAAATCTCTGGGCACATCGGTGGAAATCGGGCTCACCAGAAGGTAAGAGGCGATGACGCGGGAGAGGCTGGCCTTGAAGTGGCGCAGGAAGAAATCGGAGCTATCGGATACCAAAAGGTCCCGCAGGTGATTGGTGTTCTCTGCGATGTGCTCCAAAAGGTGGCAGAAGACCGGATCCGGCATGCCGGCGTGGCTGTGGTGGTCGCTGGGGTGATTGTCGTTCATTACCCCTTCCACGATGTGGTCAAAGAGCTCCTTGCACATTTCCTCCAAAAGGCTGTCCTTTGTCTGGAAATGGGCGTAAAAAGTACTCCGGCCAATGTTCGCCCGGTCAATGATGTTCTGGATGGTAATCTTCGAGTACGGTTTCTCGGAAAGTAAGGCACTGAAGGCCTCAAAAATAGCAGCCCTTGTTTTCTGTTGTCTTCGGTCCATAATGATCAGTCTCCTTGTATTTGTTGTTGTACGGGACAGATTGTTTGATATGTTTCATTGTAAATGATGGGGTGGGGATTTGCAAGGGGAGGGAAAGTGAGGAGTTAGGAGTGAGGAGTGAGGAGTGGCGGTGCGGCGCACAAATTAAGAAGCGCCGCAAATTTTGAAAAACGGTGCGCATACCTGCTTTCCCACTACCGTTATCCGTTTACCGTGTAACCGTTAACCGGCTCTTTTAGCGATAGCAAGATACAGAGCAGCAAACGGTTATTTGATAAATGGATTACGGTAGTGGAAAAGCTTTTAGCCGCGTTTACTTATTTTAAAAATTGCGCCGCTTTATGAATTGATGCGGCGCACTACCACTCCTCACTCCTCACTCCTAACTCCTAACTTCTGCAAGTTCCTTATCCTAAATTGATTACAGCATCCTGATAATTTCACAGATAGCCTTGGTATCCTCTTCCGTGGTAGCCCAGTGGGTGCAGAGGCGGATGACGCTGTGGGTGTCGCCATTGGCGCAGCCGAAGCCGTAGGAGACTTTTTCGGAAAGCCTTTCGATCATTTGATTTTCCATGGTGAAGAAGACCTGGTTCGTCGGCGACTCGAAATAGAGGGGAATCCCTTTTTCGGTGAGCGCCTTTTGGATTTCCTCAGCGTAGCGGTCCGCGTCCTTTCCGATTTGGAAATAGAGATCATCCTTGAAAAGCTCATCGAACTGGATGCCCAGGAGTCTTCCCTTGGCCAGGAGGGCGCCGTGCTGCTTGATGATGGTGAAGAAGTGGGGAATCAGTGCGGGGTCCGGGATCACCACCGCTTCGCCTAAGAGAGCGCCGCATTTCGTGCCGCCGATGTAGAAGACATCAGAGAGGCGGGCGAGGTCCGGGAGCGTCACGTCGTTCTTGGTGCTGCCCAGTGCGTAGGAGAGACGGGCGCCGTCCACGAAGAGAGGCATGTGATGGGCGCGGCACACGGAGGAAATGGCGGTGAGTTCTTCTAAGGAGTAGAGGGTGCCCCACTCGGTGGGCTGGGAAATATACACCATCCCCGGCGCTACCATGTGGTCGCAGTTGTCATCAGCGTAGAAGGTCTTCACGTAGCTGTCGATGGCATCGGCGGAGAGCTTTCCTTCCTTCGAGGGGAGCGCGAGCACCTTATGACCGGTGTACTCGATGGCGCCCGCTTCGTGCACGTTCACGTGGCCGCTATCGGCAGCGATGACGCCTTCGTAGGAGCGGAGCAGTGCGGCGATGATCGTCGCATTGGTCTGCGTGCCGCCGATGAGGAATTCCACCTCTGCCTTCGGCGCTTCGCAAGCCTCACGGATGCGAGCCTTCGCACTGTCACAAATGGGATCAAGTCCATAGCCCGGCGTGTGCATCATATTTGTTTCTACCAAGCGGGCAAGAATATTCGGATGAGCCCCTTCCATGTAATCACAGGAAAAGGGAAGTTTGGATTGGGACATAGTGGGGTTCCTTTCTTAGGCGTACAGTATGACGGTGGGGGTTCAGTAATTAGTGGTCAGTAATTAGTAGTCAGTACGCATTTGATGATAGATGAAAATGATGCGTTACTCCCTTTATGCAGAAAGGGGGCTGCACTATTTCTTGTCAGCGTCATACGCGTACGGATCACTGATCACTAATTACTGATTACTTTTAAAAATATACTCCTTGAGCACCGCCAGCCCTTTTTCCAGATTTCTCAAATTTCCGGCGGAGGAGAGGGCTACGCGAAGGTAGGCGGTCTTCGGCTCACCGGTGACTTGGAAACGGTAGGAGTGGTAGACGTGGACGCCGCGGGCGAGGAGGTCTGCCTCCACCTGCGGGCCCGGGAGATTTTGGGAAATGGGAAGCCAGCGGAAAAAGCTGGGAGAATTTTCTCGCCCTCCCGGGAAATAGGAGTCGAAAAGCTTTCCTGCTTCCTTGGCGAGCTCTATCTTTTTGCGAATCAAGTCATAGGCTGCGCCGGAGAGGATGAGCTCGGTGATGATTTCTGCATCCAGAGACGACGTTTTAATATTCATATTGGTGAGCCCGTGGCGGATGGGCGCTTGGATGTCCTCCTTGCAGGCCGCAAAGGCGATGCGCAGGCCGGGGCAGAGATTTTTTGTGGTGCTGCTGATGTAGAGCACCTGCCGGTCCAGCATCTCAAAAATCGGCGGCAAGGGATGGCCGGTGGCGGCGGACATCCAGCCGTACAAGTCATCCTCCAAAAGTAGGAGATCATATTTCCTTATCACCGCTGCCAAGGCGCGCCGTCGTCCTTCGGGGATGCGCACATTGGTGGGATTCGAGCCGCCGGGCATGAGGTAGACGCCACGGATTTTTCGCTTTTGGCAGGCGAGGGATAGCTGCTCGGGCCGCATGCCATTTCGATCGCCGGCTATGGGGATGAGGGTCAGCTCCAGGAGCTTCGAGAGCTCGATGAAATTGGAGTAGGTGTACTCATCCACCGCGATGGCGTCGCCTTTTTGAAACAAAGAAACCACCGCCACGGAGAGTGCATTTTCGGCGCCGGAGAAAATAGAAATTTCGGAAGGCTTTGCTTGGACGCCCATCTGCGAAAGCCAGCGCGCTGCCGCGGCGAGCTGGTGTGGATGGCCATAGGGATGGCGATAGTCCAGGAGGCTTCGAATATTTCCTTTCGAAAGGACAGAGGCAAGCGCCTTCTCAATGGGAAGCGTGCACTCGGAGAATCCGCTGATGAAGCCCATCTCGATGGCTGCATCGGGAGCGAGGGGCTCGGCGATGGTGAGATCCTTCCCGGCGTGGGGCGCCACGAAGGTGCCTTTCCCCATGATACCATAGACGAGCCCTTTTTTCTTCGCCGCGCTGTACACGCGAGTGATGGTGGTGTAATTCAGATCCAGGAAATCCGCCAGCTCTCGTTGCGGCGGCAGCTTCGTCCCTTCCGACAGGTGGCCGCTTCGGATTTCCTTTTCCAGGTTTTCAAGGAGCGACGCATAGTAAGGCCGCGTGAGCCCCTCCCGCTCCGGCTTCCAGGACAAAGGATATTGGTCAAATGAATTGATGGGCATAGGGATTCCCCCTTATTACGCTAGTGGTTTAGTAATTAGTCATCAGTGATCAGTACTCGGGTTACGTTTAGCTTCTATCCCATTCGCAATGGCAACACTGTGTAAGACTAGCGTTAAGCATGTCCTGACCTCTGACTACTAATTACTGATCGCTGATCACTAATTATTGTTTTCCATACAATTAAAAAGTTGTATGTATCATATCGCCTTGCTAGAATGAAGTCAATTTCAAAATTGTATGATTTCAAAAGGGGGAAACACAATGAAGCAGTATGTCGTCGATGCGTTTACGGATCGGGTATTCGCAGGAAATCAGGCGGCCATTTGCGTTTTGGAAAATTGGCCGGCCGATGACTTGATGATGGCCATCACCAAGGAAAATAATTTTTCTGAGACCGCTTTCCTGGTGAAGGAAGGAGATGCCTATCACCTGCGCTGGTTCACGCCGGGCGGGGAAATCGATCTCTGCGGCCACGCTACCTTGGCAGCGTCCTATGTGCTCTTCCATTTCTATGAAAAAGAAAAGGAAACGCTGTCCTTCGACACCCGAAGCGGGCGGTTGACGGTGGTAAAGAAGGGCGATCTCATGGAAATGGATTTCCCGGCCTATGACCTACAGTCCGTGGCGGTCACAAAAGAAATGGAAGATGCCATCGGTGCTAAGGTTTTGGAAGCCTACATGGGAAGAGACCTTCTGGCCATTTTGGAAAATGAAGAGGCTGTGCGCACTCTCACTCCGTACCTGGCGAAGGTAAAGGCGCTCCCCGGCCTGCTCCTCCATGTCACCGCCGCCGGCAAGGAAACTGATTCCGTCTCCCGTTCCTTTGCGCCGAAGCTTTCGGTGGATGAAGACCCGGTCTGCGGCAGCGGCCATTGCCACATCGTCCCCTATTGGGCGAAGAAGCTGGGCAAAGAAGAAATCCTCGCCTACCAGGCCTCGCCTCGCGGCGGCACCCTCTACTGCCGCATGGAAGGGGATCGGGTAAAGCTCGCCGGCAAAGCGGCGCTCTACTCCGTGGCGGAATTGTATGTGTGACTTCGCTTAATGGATTGAAGGGATAAGGGACAAGGGATAAGGGATAAGGGATAAGGCCCGCGTCCCGATTATCTAACATGGATTACTCATGAACCA
>CAVKMC010000023.1:0-13376 GCA_963657285.1 Agathobacter sp. | reverse complement strand
GTAAATGCACCGTTTACGAAGGACCTAATGTCGTTATAATGCAAATCGCTGTAAATAAGAGCAAGACAGTCAGAATCTGAGCATACATCCAACAAGTAGAAACGTAATCTATGGGGATGAAAGGACAGAGGATAATTCTTGCTTGAATTTGTGAGCAGAAAGAGGAGCAACAAATGGAATTAATAGAGTGGATATTACAAGACTCAAATATTGCGAAAGCCTTAGAACAGGTAAAGCGCAACAAAGGTGCAGCCGGCATAGACAATATGACGGTAGACGAAGTGAAAGACTATTTTGCCAAGCACGGGGAAGAGATAAAGTCTCAAATCCGAAACAAGCAATACAAGCCGACACCAGTCAAAAGAGTCTACATACCGAAGGCCAATGGGAAGAAACGCCCATTAGGAATTCCTATTGTGATTGACCGCGTCATCCAACAGGCCGTAGCCCAAATACTAACGCTAGGATACGAGAAATACTTCAGTGACCATAGTATGGGGTTCAGACCACAAAGAGGATGTCATCAAGCCATAGACCTGGCGCTAACATACCTGAACGAAGGCTATGAATGGGTCATCGATATGGATATTGCCAAATACTTCGACACTGTAAACCACGACAAATTAATTTCAATACTCAGAGAACGCATCAACGATGCGCCAACCCTGCACCTGATTCGAAGCTTCTTGAAAGCCGGAATCATGGAGGAAGGAATGTTCAAGGAAAGTACAGAAGGCGTCCCACAAGGAGGGCCACTGTCGCCCATACTGGCAAACGTTTACTTGGACAAACTGGACAAAGAACTGGAAGCAAGAGGGCTCAGATTTGTTCGTTACGCCGATGATTGTGACATATTCGTCAAAAGCGAAAAGGCAGCAGATCGAGTCATGCAATCAGTAACCGGCTGGATAGAAAGGAAACTCTTTCTCAAAGTCAGTGCAGAGAAGACCAAAGTAGTAAGACCAACAAAGAGCCAGTTTCTCGGGTTCACCTTTTGGAAACAGAAGGACGAATGGAAATGCAAACCGACTAAAGAAAGACTCCAAAAGCTTTATGACAAATGCAAACAAATAACATTGCGAAAGAAAGCAGGAGCGAAACGATTAGCGGTCACAATCACCAAACTGAATCAAGTGGTCAGAGGATGGATAAATTATTTCAAGATAGGAGGGATGAAAAGTCGCATGAAAGAGTTTGGGGAATGGCTAAGGCACAAGGTGCGGGTTATAATACTCAAACAATGGAAGAAGCCAAGTACCATCATAAGGAATCTAAGTATCCTAAACCGTATAGTAAGGTGTCGATTTACAGACGAAGAGATATACAAGGTAGGAAACAGCAGATTGGGGTGGTACAGGAAGGCTGGCATGTACGTAGCCAACTACGCCATTCATCCGAAACTACTAAAGGAAAGCACAAAGAGCCGACCAGGACTGGTCGACCCTTTAGAATATTATCTGAGTAGAATTTGATCATCTATAACGATGTAGCGCCGTATACGAGACCCGTACGTACGGTGCAACGGGAGGGTGAAAACCCTACCCTATTGGCGCAAAAGAAATTTGTGGTTTCCAAGGAAAGCAGTGAGTCGCGCCTGATTACCGACTACCGCTCAACGATCACCGACTACTGACTACTGATCACTGACTACCGACTACTAAAATCCTACAGCCCCTTTATGATTTTACATTTCAATCGCGCAAAGAAGGAAAGTTCTCTCATCACTGCTACTCTCGCGTTGGCGATGATGGATTGGATTTCCTTTTTCTCTTCCGGCGTGAGAGGGGCGGCGGAGAATTTGGATTTCACCAGGAGGTCTATGATGTGGCCGAAGCTGGCAAATCTCGGATCTACCGCGAAGGCGGCGGCGCGGGCGGCGTAGCTGCCGCCGGTAGGATGGCCGGCCCAGCAGGCGAGGCGGTTTCCGTAGGTGAGGAGGCGGCGGAAATTTTTTTCGTCCTCTACGCTGGCAGCAAGGAGGCGGGGAATCACGCTAAGCCTCCAGGCAAGGAGAAGGGCGATGGCGAGGAGCGGCAGGAGACCCCAGAGGAGGGTGACGTAGGGGAAGCCGGAGGCCGCAGGCGTGGCAGCCGTTGGCTGGGGCTGCGGGCTTTGAGGCGCTGGTTTGCTTTGCGGATTTCCTTGGGGCTGGTTCGGTGGATTCCCCTTTGGCTTTGGGGATTGGCCTTGGGGATTTTCTTGGGCTGGTGCATTGGGGGCGCCGGTGTTATTTTTTTCTTTGTCCGCCGGATTGGGGAAGGGATTCTCTCCGCCGCCCTGGCCCGGCGTCATTTCTACAGGCCGCCAGCCGAGGCCGTCTACGTAGACTTCCGCCCAGGCGTGAGCGTGGTGGTCGTTCACCGCCAGGCTGTGAAGGCCGTCAGCGGTGAGCGGCGCCTCATTGATTTCCTCATCGGAGACCGAGAGGCCCACGGCGTAGCGGGCGGGGATGCCGGCGCTGCGAAGGAGCATGACCGCGGCGGAGGCGAAGGAGGTGCAGTAGCCCTTTTTGCTTTCGGTGAGGAAGTAGGAAATGAAATCCTTCCCCGCCGGTGTCTTGCCGGGGTTCTTCGTGTACGTATAGTTGGTTTCGAGGAAATTATATATTTCCTCGATGCGCGTCCGTTTCTCGGCGAGGGTCTTCGCCTCTTTCATGGGATAGAGGGATGCGATGGTTTCCTTCACGTCCGCCGGGATCGCGAGGTAGTGGCTATAGACGAAGGAGCGGTAGAGCCTCTCGCCTTCCACATAGGTGCGGTAGTAGGGATCGCTGATGGCTTCGCGGCTCATCATAGAGAGGAGCGCACCGGCGGGGAGCTGCCACAGGTCGGTGGAGTAGGCTTTACCCTCGGCGGACATGGGCGAGCGGTCATAGAGGAAGACCTTGGCGCCAAAGTCTGCGTCGTAGGGGAGGAGGAAGAAACGGCTCTTCTCGTATTGTGCCGCCAAGGTGAAGGGGGCTTTGTATTCGCTGATGCTGCTCTTGTCCGTGTAGTTCAGGAGCTTTTGGGAAATCGCCGGATTTCTGGCGATCACCTCCATGAGCCAGGCGCCTTGGTCGTACCATTCGCCCTGGTTCTTGGCGAAGAGTCTTTGGTAGCTGTCATAGTCTGAGTCGGGAAGGTCCTTCCACTGATTTCCTTCATAAGCGCCGCCGGTCCAGCTGCGGATGTAGAGAGGCGAGGAAATATTCGCGGACTCGATGTCTGCGATGATGCGTCCTGTGTAGCGCACGCCATTTGTCTTGCCCAAGGTTTGCCGTCCGGCGGCGCCCTTCATCATGCCGGTGTAGCCATTGCCGGCGTGGAAAATGGGATCGTAAGGGTCCGTCATGGATAGGATTTTTTCCTGTGCGCTCGCCAGGGGGCTCGGCTGCACATAGCGGCTCTCGGGCATGACCACCAGAAGGGCGAGACCCAAAAGGAAGGAAATCCCAAAGACCGGGAGCTCCGGATGGCCCAGTCCTTTATGGAAGAAGGAAACGGGGAGAGTGAGGAGATAGGCCGCCGATAGCACAGTGGCTAGCGCGGGGACGGTGACACCGAAGTAAAAGCCCAGGAGCAATACGAAGAGCGACAGTACGCCGCTGATGCCCCGAGCAAAAAGGGAGAAGCTGCCGGCGGTGAAGAAATAGGAAAGGAGAAAGGACAGGTAGAGCGTGCATACAAAGGGCGTGGCGCCGCTGGGCACCTTCGGGGCTACCATGTCCAGGTCATAGGGATCCTTCAGGATTTCCACCAGAGACGAAAGGACCGAAAGGCCGCTGGCCAGGAATGTCTCTCGGAAAAGGAGGGGCGCCGCCAAAAGAAGGAGCAGCGCTACCGGTAGGAGCTTCGCGGTGATGCTTTTTTTCATTTCGCCAAGGAGCGACAGGGCGAGGGTAGTAGCAAAGGTGAGTGCGCTCCAGAGAAGCGCCGCGTCTCCTAGGTAGGAGAAAAGTCCGTAGGCCGTGCCAAGGGCGCCAAGGGATGCGAGGATTGGAAATAAAAATTTCTCTTTCATCACTGACCTCCCAAAGCTTGGAAAATGGCGGCTCGCCCCGAGAGGGCTGCGCGGGGATTTCCTTCCGCCGCGCACCAAAAGATTGGCGAGAGGGCGGGCGCTATGGCAGGATGCGGATTTCCTGTGATGTAGCAAATCGGGACGGAGGGAGAAAGCGCAGCGTCTCGCAAGGCCGGCGCGCCGCCGCTGGTAAGGAAGGCGCGGGTCGCGTCCTCCCAATCCTCGGCGTTTTCGATGGCGGAGAGAATGGGCATGCCCTTGTCATTCACCCAAGCGAAGCGGAAGGGCATGCGGGACGAGGCGAGAGCAAGGCCGGCGGTATAGAGAGCGCCTGCTACTGTGTCGCGGAGCGTCTCGTCCGCTTCGTAGTCCGCCGCCAGGATGAGCCGCGTGCTGCCGGTGGGATCGCTCTCGCGGACGTACACGTCCTCCTTCCGGGCAGTGACCTTCCAATTGATGAGATGGGGATTATCGCCGGGACGGTAGAGGGTGGCGCCGAAGTATTCGTGTTCTTCCGGAGAGGAAAGAGAAAGGAGCGCGCGGAGGGCGGCGTCTCTATTTCCGATTTCCCTTGGCATCACGAGGAGAGTCTTTCCGGCGGTAGTGAGATGGAAATGGAAAAGGCCGAAGGGATCGCGGAAGGAAATCTCCGCTTCGCCTAAGTCCAGGCGGCCGCAGTGGAGCGCCTCCTTCGCGAAATAGAAGCGTACCTCCCCCGTTTCCTCTTCATAGGAATCATACTCCTCATGTCCCAAGTGGCAGGTGAGAGAGGAGACGAAGGGAAGGAAATGCCCTTTCGCAGTGACAGCGATTTCCAAGGGCTCTCCCTGCCGAGCTCGCGCGGGGATGGCGAGAGTGAGGACCGTATATTTCCT
The DNA here is from genome assembly GCA_963657285.1 of Agathobacter sp. GTDB lineage: Bacteria > Bacillota > Negativicutes > Veillonellales > Dialisteraceae > Dialister. Next base: position 8,499 of record CAVKMC010000023.1, on the reverse strand, counting down.
CGCCGCCCATCCCAGCGCCAAAAGGACAAGCGGCACCAGAAGAAAGAGCGCCGCCACGAGGAACGCGCTGTATAGGTCGTACATGCTCATCAAAAGAAAAGCGATGATGAGCAGGAAAAGGTAAAAGATGAGTTTCATAGAAGGGCCTCGAATTGAAAATGGGATAGGGGATAAGGGATAAGGACGTGCTTACCTGCTTCCACATAGCTTTGAGCTATGAGCTATGAGCTTGGAGCTCGGCTAGCGGCAATAGGCATGCCATACGGCAGAGGCTCGAGGCACTTTGCTCGCTTTATCGAAACGTAGTTAAATGCCAAGCGTCACTATCAGAGCTCCAAGCTCCAAGCTCACAGCTCCTAGCTATGACGAGGCAGGTATGCGGCTTTCTATTTCAAAGCTTGCGCCGCTATATGAATTGATGCGGCGCACCACCACTCCTAACTCCTAATTCCTCACTCCTAACTTAGCCAAGCGCAGGCAGCGGTACACTGGTGAGAACTTTTGCCAGCACGCTCTCCTTGGTCTTCCCGCCATAGCGGGCATCGCTGGTGAGGGTGAGGCGGTGGGAGAGAGTGTAAGGCGCCACGGCGAGGACGTCGTCGGGGGTGGCGTAGGTGCGGCCTTCCATGAGGGCGTAGGCGCGGGTCATGGCGGCAAGGGCCAGAGTGCCGCGGGGAGAAATGCCCAGGGCGATGTCCTTGTGATTTCTTGTGGCCACAGAAATATCCACCATGTACGAGAGGAGGCTGTCCTCCATGTGCACCGCCTTTGCTTCCTCCTGCAGATGGGAGAGGCCCGCCGGCGTGATGATGGGCGTAAGGCTTTCAGCTCCGGCGCTTCGATTTCCTTTCAGGATTTCGATTTCATTTTCCTTGGAGGGATAGCCCACGGTGATGCGGATCATGAAGCGGTCGGTCTGGGACTCCGGCAGCTCCTGGGTGCCCGAGGAGCCGAAGGGATTTTGCGTCGCCATGACGATGAAGGGCTTCGGCACCTCGTGAGCCGCGCCGTCCACTGTGAGCTTCCCTTCCTGCATGACTTCCAGAAGTGCCGACTGGGTCTTTGGGGAAGCGCGGTTGATTTCATCGGCCAGGAAGAAATGGGTCATGGCAGCGCCTTCCACATAGCGGAAGCTGCCGCTCTCCTTGTCGTACATGGAGAACCCGGTGATGTCCGACGGCAGCACGTCGGGGGTGAATTGCATGCGCTTGTAGGAAAGCCCCAAGACCTTCGAGAAGGCCACGGCCATGGTGGTCTTCCCCACGCCGGGGATGTCGTCGATCAAAATGTGGCCGCCCGCCAGGATGGCCGTGAGGATGCGCCGCAGCACATCCTTCTTCCCCAGGACCGCCTTCCCGGTCTCTGCGAGGATGGATGAAATGGTTTCTTGTGTATTCATAGGAGTCTCCTTTGCTTTCGTAATACCTACCATTATACAACGGGTGAAAAGAGGTGGTGAGTAGCGATTGAGGTTTAGTAGTCGGTATTAGTAGTCAGTGATCAGTAATCAGTGATCAGTACGCGAGAAACGCATGAGACAGTAGACATTCATACCGTTATTGCGGAGGACGCTATCGCTGATAACATTTTGATACGGAATTGACTCTTAAAGCCAGTCGCGTCCTGATCACTGATCACTGATCACTGGTCACTAAACCACAACAGTTATCTATGCACTTTATTCATTGACAATCCCCGCCTTCTCTCCTATAATAATATCGTTATGGAAGGGTGTCCGAGCGGTTGAAGGAGGCGGTCTTGAAAACCGTTAACTTCGTGAGAGGTTCATGGGTTCGAATCCCATCCCTTCCGCCAATTACATATCGCGGTCATCCGCATTTCAGGAAGCACTGATTGGTGAGCGGCGGCTTATCGATCGGGGCTTTTTGTTATTTTGGAGGAAATATGAAAATAGGAAATAGAAATATTCATTTACTCACTGAGGCCAAGCGGGCCGCGGGGCTGGCGGTAGGCGCGGCGATTTACTCCGCGGGGCTGAATTTATTTCTCATCCCCAACGACGTCATCGACGGCGGCGTCACCGGTATCTCCCTCTTGGTGCAGGAGCTCACAGGCATCCCCTTCAGCGTGCTCATCGTGGCGCTGAACCTCCCCTTCTTCTACGTCGGCTATCGCCGGCTGGGGCTCAGGCTCGCGCTGTCCTCCACCTTTGCCATCGTGGTGCTCTCTCTGTGCTCTTCGATTTTCGAGGAAATGAAGCCCGCCACGTCGGATCCATTTCTATCAACGATCTTCGGTGGCATCATCATCGGTATCGGTATCGGCATCGTTATCAAGTGCGGCGGCTCCACCGACGGCACGGAAATCATGGCCATCTGGCTGGAAAATCGCTGCGCCTTCTCGGTGGGCGAGATCATCATGTTCTTCAATCTCTTCATCCTTTCCGCAGCAGGCTTCATCTTTAACTGGAATAGCGCCATGTATTCCTTGATCGCCTATTTCATTTGCTCCCGTATGCTTGACGCCGTTTCCACCGGCCTCGACTCCTCGAAGGGCGTCTTCATCATCACCTCGGCCTATGACGAAGTGACCGACGGCATCGTTCATGGCATGCACCGCGCCGTCACTCGCCTACACGGCCAGGGCGGCTTCCTCAAGGATGATAAAGATGTGCTCTACTGCGTCGTGAGCCGCCTGGAAGTCACCAAGCTCAAGCAAGTGGTTCATGACATCGACCACAACGCCTTCCTCTCTGTCTTCGACGTGCAAGAAGTGCAGGGGGGATTGGTGAAGGGAAAAAAGTAGCGGGGGCGTAGTCAGTGGTCGGTAGTCGGTAGTCGGGACATGTTTGACTGCTTTCCCACTACCGTGAACCGTTCACCGTATAACCGTTAACCGACACTTTTAACGATAACGGGAAATGGAGCACCGCCCTGTTTTGTCGTAGCGGTTTATCATTCCAGTTCCCGCTATTTGAAGCACGCACGGTAAACGGTTATACGGTTATACGGATAACGGATGTGGGAAAGCAGCCAAAGCAGCCAAATGCGCCCCGACTACCGACTACCAAAATACTAGCCATCTCCCCGCAAAATTGCTATACTTACTACAATTCTATAGAAAAGGAGAGTAATCATGAAATTTCTGTTTAACCACAACAATTTCAACGTGCTTGATTTGAAGAAAAGCATTGCCTTTTATGAAGAAGCGTTGGGGCTCCGTGTGACCCGCGAGCTGGACGCTTCTGACGGCTCCTTTAAGCTGGTGTACCTGGGCGATCACGTGACCCACCAGCTGCTGGAGCTCACTTGGCTCAAGGACCGCACCGAGCCTTATAACCTGGGAGAGAACGAATTCCACCTGGCCTTTGAAGTGGACGACATGCAGGAAGCCCACAAGAAACACGAGGAAATGGGCTGTATTTGCTATGAAAATCCGGCCATGGGTATTTATTTCATTTCCGATCCTGATGGATACTGGATTGAAATCATCCCGGGAGGCCTGTGATGGATCCCATTTACACTCGTACCGCCCGCATCATCGGAGAAAGCGGCGTTGATTTCCTGGCCACCAAGACCGTGGCTGTCTTTGGCATCGGCGGCGTGGGTTCCTATGCGGCCGAAGCGCTGGCCAGAGCCGGCGTGGGCCATCTCATTTTCATTGACAAGGATGAAGTGGACATTACAAATCTGAATCGCCAGCTGGTGGCTGACCGCACCACCATCGGAAGAAATAAAGCAGAAATCATGGTGGAGCGTGCCCATCGCGTGAACCCTGACTGCGACGCGAAGGCCTATCCCATTTTCTTCCGCCCCGGCGACGAGGAATTTATCAGAAATCTTCACGCTGACTACATCATCGACGCCATCGACGACGTACCGGCGAAGATTTCCATCGCCGAAGTGTGCTGGAATTTGAAAATCCCGGAAATCTCCTCCATGGGCACCGGTAACCGTCTGCGCCCGGAGATGCTGCAGATTGCGGATATCAATAAGACCTCCGTGTGCCATCTGGCCAGAAAAATGCGCAAGGAGCTCAAGGACCGGCGCATCCGCCACCTCACGGTGGTGTACTCCAAGGAGCTCCCTCACAAGCCCATCGGCGAAGGCCACGCCCCCGGCTCCACCTCCTTCGTGCCCCCCGTATCCGGCATGATGATGGCGGGCTACGTCGTCCGGGCGCTCTTGAAGGAAGCAGGGATAAATTGAGTGGTGAAGGGATAGAGTTTTTTAGTTAGGAGTGAGGAGTGAGGAGTGGTGGTACGCCGCATCAATTCATATAGCGGCGCAAGTTTTGAAATAGAAAGCTGCGTACCTGCTTCGTCATAGCTTTGAGCGAGGAGCTTTGTGCTTGGAGCTCTGATAGTGACACTTGGCATTTAACTACGTTTCGATAAAGCGGGAAAAGTGCCACGCGCCTTTATCGCCTGCCGTGCCTACTGCCGCTAGCCGGGATCCAAGCTCCAAGCTCTAGGCTCCTAGCTATGGCGAAGCAGTCAAACGCGCTAATTTTCCAAACTCGCGGCGCTTTCTAATTTGTGCGCCGCACCTCCACTCCTCACTCCTAACTTCTAACTCCTAACTACAGAAAGAACGTCTTTATCTCTATGTATCGATCGCGTGTGTTATTTACCAAAAGGGGAGACGATCATGATCACAGAAATACAGCACCCCCAGTGGCTGACACTGGAGGTGGGCGGCGAGACGGTCCTGGGGTACAACCAGGAATGGTATCCGGAGTATCGCCAGCAGATGGCGGGCTGCGGGCCTACTGTGGGCTCCATGATGGTGGCCTATGCGGAGAAGAAGGCCAAGGACACGCCCCACAAGGGAAAGGTCGAGGCGCTTTCCGTGATGCTGGATATGTGGAAATACGCCACGCCCCGCATGCACGGCCTCTATAAGACCCGCTGGCTGAAGGAAGGCATCGCCGCTTATCTCGCCGAGCATCATCTTCCGGGGAAGGTGGAAGCCCTCTCGGTGCCATCGATTCGCCTTCTGGCGCCGGGGTTTGCCAAAGTAGCCGCTTTCATCAAAGAAGGCCTTGCTGCCGACTCACCGGTAGGATTTCTAAATCTCCATAGCGGCGGCGAACCGATCCCCTACCACTGGCACTGGATGCCCATCGTGAAAATCGACGAACGAGATGACGGCACCTTCTGCACTCTCTGGGACGAAGGAAAGGCCCACGAATTTGAGCTGGGCCGCTGGCTGAAGCAAACGAAGTTTGGCGGCGGATTTGTGCGTATCATGAATGAATAAAAGAGCCTGCGGGCTCTTTTTGCTTTGCGTTCGGCGGCTTGCTCGTATCTGATAAGCGCGATATAATAGGAATATCGAATTTCATAGTAGTAGGCGATGGAGCCCGCAGCGATTTTTTGCTGTGGGCTTTTTGGCGCCTGAAGGAGGAAACATATGTATAGTGTAGCAGCACCTCATGCGAAGGGAAAATGTGCGGAGGATAATATTTTTGCAGCGAACAATCGGGCCATTGCTTTGGCGAAGGCGATTGGCGCCGAGAATGTGGTGAATGCCACGGTGGGGTCGATTCTCGATGAGGATGGGAGCCTCGTGGTGCTGGACGTGGTGAAGGAGGAATTCAAGAACCTGACGCCGGGAGAAATCTGTGCCTATGCGCCGATCCAGGGGTATCGGGCTTTCCTGGATGACTGCATTGACCAGTGCTTCGGTGCGTCTCGTCCGGCGGGCTATATTGACGCTTGCTCGACGCCCGGCGGCACTGGTGTTCTTCATCACGTGGTGCACAATTATTCTGAAGTGGGCGATGAGGTGCTGATTTCCGATTGGCACTGGGGCGCTTATGATAGCCTCATCGATGATAACAACCGCAAGGTGCGGACTTTCTCGCTCTTGACCGCAGAAGGTCATTTCGATGCGTCTGATTTCCAGGCGAAGGTGGATGAAATCCTCGGCAAGCAGGATAATCTGGTGATCATCCTGAATGGTATCGCTAACAATCCGACGGGCTATTGTCTCTCCGTTTCCGAGTGGCAGTCCGCTGTGGATGTGCTGACGGAAGCGGCGAAGGATGAGTCGAAGCGCATTGTGCTCATCCCGGATGTGGCGTACCTGGACTATAGCGGCGAGAAGGAGGAGTGCCGGAAATTCTTCAAGGTCTTTGGCGGTCTCCCTAGAAATATTCTGGTGGTATGTGCGTACACGCTGTCTAAGGGCTTCACCATGTACGGCCAGCGCATGGGGGCCATGATCGGGATTTCCTCGGACAAGGATGTCATTAAAGAATTCGTGGATATCAATCAGTATGCCAGCCGTGCGTCTTGGTCGAATTGCAATAGCGCAGCGCAGAATGTGATGATTCGTATCTGCGAGGACCCGGAGAAAATCAAGAAGCTGGACGCTGAGAGAGCGAAATATTTCCAGCTGATCCAGGATCGGGCGGCCATCTTTATGAATGAAGCGAAGGAAGAGGGCGTGAAGTTCGTACCGTACATTTCCGGCTTCTTCATCACCATCCCGGTGACGAATTCTCAGGCGGTGTGCGACTATCTGGAAAAAGAAAATGCATTCATGGTGCCTCTCTCCAAGGGCATCCGCCTGGCCGTGTGCTCCGTGCCGCTGGCCAAGATGAAGGGTCTGGCTCATAAGCTCGCCGTGGCGATGAAGGCGGCAGGAGCGGAGCAGTGATCAGTAATCAGTGATTAGTGATCAGTACGCGACTGACGTGTGGAGGCAGTAGGTGTGCTTATGGCTGGTGCTGATGGATCCTTCGACTACGCTCAGGATGACGCGCGTGGTTTGGCGGATGAGTCAGTAGGCGTGCTTGCCGCTGGTGCTGGTTATGCGCCTATGGCGCATTTCTATCCGGCGCTATCGCGCGACCCTTCTCCAAGGGTCTACTCCCATAAGGCTAGAGCAACAAATTTGCTGTAACCCTTAGCATAAATTTCTTAACTTAACAGCATTACTTCCAGAGGAAGTGGGTTGAAGGGAAGAAGGAAATATAAAACCCCCGGTGTGTACGAGAGGTACATACCGGGGGTTTTTATTTCTTATTTCTAGGAAATCAGTCTTCTGCGAGGACTTCTTTGAGGATGGAGACGGCTTTTTTCAGCTGGTCCATGGGGATATTGAGGGCCGGGAGGAGGCGGATTTTGTTTTTGGCGGTGAGGACGACGACGCCTTTTTCGAGGAGTTTATTGACCCGGGGGCCGACTTCTTTTTCCGGTTCGATGCCGAGCATGAGGCCCATGCCGGCTACGGATTTGACGCCTTTGGCGCCTTCCATTTCTTTACGGATGTAGTCGCCTTTTTCTTTGACGGAGGCGAGGAGCTCATCATCGATTTCTTTCATGATGGATACGGCGCCGGCGCAGGCGATGGGGTTGCCGCCGAAGGTGGAGCCGTGGGTGCCGTAGGTGATGACGTTTTCTGTTTTCTCATTGAAGAAGCAGGCGCCGATGGGGAGGCCGCCGCCGAGGCCTTTGGCGGTGGAGACGATGTCGGGGTGGACGTCGAAGTTCATGTAGCCGTAGAGCTTGCCGGTGCGGCCGTTTCCGGACTGCACTTCGTCGACGACGAGGAGGATGTCGTGTTCGTGGGCGTATTTGTTCACGCCTTCAAAGAAATCTTTTTCCAGCGGGTGCACGCCGCCTTCGCCCTGGATCGGTTCGACCATGACGGCGCAGATTTCCGGATGTTCTTCGCAGAGCTTCACGAAGGCAGGAAGGTCATTGGCCGGGGTGTAGAGGAAGCCGGGGGTCAGGGGGAAGAAGTTCTGGTGGAAGACTTCTTGTCCGTTGGCGGCGAGGGTGGTGATGGTGCGGCCGTGGAAGCTATTCACCAATGTGACGATGGTGGTGCGGTCTTTGCCGTATTTGTCGATGGAGTATTTGCGGGCGCCTTTGATGGCACATTCGTTGGCTTCGGCACCGGAGTTTCCGAAGAAAACTTTTTTCATGCCGGTTTTCTGGCAGAGGATTTCGGCGAGCTCGGCGTCGGGCTGGGTGTAGAAGAGGTTGGAAACGTGGTTCAGCGTGTGGAGCTGTTTCTCGACCGCTGCGACCCAGGGCTCGTGGCCGATGCCGAAGATGTCGACGCCGATGCCGCTGCCGAGGTCGATGTATTCTTTGCCGTTTTCATCGACGAGGGTGGAGCCTTTGCCGGATACGAAGCATACGGGGTAACGGTTGTATGCGTGGACTACGTAGGTCTGGTCTTTTTCTATGGTGTTCATTGTGGGTTCCTTCTTTGCTATGTTTTTTAGTGGTCGGTAATTAGTGATTAGTAATTAGTGGTCAGTGGTCAGTGGTCAGTGGTCAGTGGTCAGTGGTCAGTGGTCAGTGGTCAGTGGTCAGTGGTCAGTGGTCAGTGGTCAGTACGCGTTTGGCGGTAGGGAGTTGGAGTGGGATGCCGCTGCGCCGGATTGGCCTATTCTCTACGCTATGCTGTTAAGTTAAGAAGTTTAAATACCAGCAGGTAAAATAATTACTTTGCGTAAGCGTAAAGCAGTAGCCCCTTGGAGAAGGGGCGCGCGTTAGCGGAGGATAGAAGTGCCTCG
>CAVKMC010000022.1:0-13448 GCA_963657285.1 Agathobacter sp. | reverse complement strand
GAATTCCTCAGAAAATAATGACCGAAAGGCGCTGATTTCCTGAAGAGTTTCTATGTAGGAAATCTTACCTTTGTGCATTATTTATTTCTTTGAGCTGAGAAGCCACACCGCAAGTGCAGTGTGGCTTTTAATTTCCCGGGAACCTTTGATTTCATCGAGGCTTCCCTATATAAGGAGGATACCCATTATGAAATGCCCGTATTGCAACATCAGAGATACCAAGGGGCGACTCTTGTAAGAAAAGAGCAACAAATCGATGCTGACACTTGGCATGGATTTCACGGCGTAACAGCGTTGCTGGTGAAAGGCATGATTAGGGCTAGCGGTGATAGATCCGAGGGCTTCGCTCAGGATGACGGGGAGCGGCGGTATGCATACAGACTTGACGCGAAAAGGAAACGCGCCCTGACTACTGACTACTGACTACCGACCACCGACTGCTTTTATGCATCATCCGCCCTTCGGGCACCTTCTTTTTCTCTGAAAGGATGACACTAAATGCGAACTAACAAAATCCCACTTTTCTTGTTCATGATTATGGGCCTTCTGTCATATACCCTATTGATGGTGTTTCAGGCCATGAGTTTCGCATCGCCTGCCCCTTTTGTCCATACTCTTTTACCGGTAGCGATTCCCTGGTTCTTAAGTGAAACATTGGTAATGTATTTCCCGTGTTTCTGTAGTAAGGAGTGGCTTCTAACGCACAGGGGCATCCTCTTACTTGCTTCTGTTGCTTGGCCTTTGTTGGATGGATTCTTCGTCTTGAACACTATGGCGGCCTACAGGGATATGCCTTGGCTTATGGAATTGGCTATTCTAGGGAGCTTTGTTGCGATGTCCTTGTTTGGTATCATCGCATCGCTTCGACACAACGCATCCAAAGAACGAGAAACCGCTTTCCTGTTCAGCTTGATTATTGGAGTCTTTGGAGTCTGGGAGTACTTCCGCTTTGGAAACTTTGGTTACGCCTCCTTCTTCTTCGCAGGAGTAATGGTTGTAAAATTGCTAAATCCAAAAGGCTTCGGGGAAAAGTAGAAATCATTATTACACTCTGTGGCCGGCGGAGTCATTGGGTATGCTTGTGGCTGATGCTGATTGTGCCTCTTACGAGGCACTCCATCCCGCCCTATTGGGCGGTCCCTTCTCCAAGGGACGACGCATTTTGAGGCTTGAGCAACAATTTGCATTTCACGCTTTGTTCTGCGCGTTTGACTGCTTCCTCAGCCAACCCCCGCCCTACGGGCCCTCCCCCTTCCAAAGGAAGAGGGTTACATTGTGGAAGAAGGCAAACGCGGCCTAATTACTAATCACTGACCACTGATTACTAAAAACGAAAAGCGGTATACCGTCACATTTCGGTATACCGCTTTTCTTATCGATTATCCACTTTTTCCGGATTCATGTCGTGGCGGAGGAGCCGGTAGCGGGCGAAATCGCGCCACTCGGTGCCGGGGATGCCGTAGTTGCAGTAGGGGTCGATGGAGAGGCCGCCTCGGGGGAGGAATTTGCCCCAGACTTCGATGTAGCGGGGGCGGAGGAGCTTGATGAGGTCGGTCATGATGATGTTCACGCAGTCTTCGTGGAAGTCGCCGTGGTTTCGGAAGGAGAAGAGGTAGAGCTTCAGGGATTTGCTTTCTACCATGTATTCATCGGGGATGTAGGAAATATAGATGGTAGCAAAGTCGGGCTGCCCGGTCTTGGGGCAGAGGCTGGTGAATTCAGGGCAGTTGAATTTGATGAAGAAGTCCCGGTCTTTGTGCTTATTGGGGATTCGTTCCAAAAGGTCGGGGTTGTAGTCGTAGGTGTATTTCGTATTCTGGCTGCCCAGCTGTGTGAGCTGGTCTAAGCCTTCGCGGGTTTCAGGCATGGTTTATTTTTTCCTTTCTTTGATTTAGTGGTCAGTAATTAGTAATTAGTGATCAGGACGCATTTGGCTTTTGGGAGATATAGCACGGTGACTTTTGGCTGCCGGCCCCCTTTTTAATGATACTATAGTATTATTGCCCCCTTCAGGGAAGAGGGCAAGTTGGGGATGCCGCTAAATGCGTCCTAATTACTAATCACTGACCACTAATTACTAAATCAATAGCGTTCAAATGAAAAACTATATTTTCTTCGCTGTTTCCACAAGCTTGTTCTCATTATTGCTCCCAGGGAACCATTGGATGCGCAGCGGCGTGTGGAAGGTTTTTTCGAAGTCCTTGAGGAGGTGGCCGGTGGCGTGGGCGGGGACGTCGAAGTTTTCTAGGTTCGTGTAGATGCGAAGGTCCATGGCGTGGCTGCAGGAGGAGCAGATGAGGCGGGTGATGCTGTGTTCCTGGCTTTCGTCGAGGCCTTCGGCGAGGGCGAGGAAGAGGGAGAGCATGCGGACTTGGCGCATCTGGGCGGCGGTCAAGATGTGGGCCTGACCATTGGCTTTCAGGTATTTCCCGGAGTAGCCGTGGTGGAAGGCGCATATGAGGGAGCACATGACTTGCTCGCTATGGGACCAGCCGAAGATGTGGGCGTTGGCGGCCATGTAGGCGCTGTGGCGGGCGTGGCTGTAGTAGTTGATGAGATTTCCTATGTCATGGAGAAGGGCGGCGGCGGTGAGGATTTCCCGCATGCGACCGTCCAGGCCGTGGACTTTTTTCCACTGGTCGAAGAGGGAGAGGGCCATGGCGGTGACGTAGTGGGTGTGGAAGGTGTACTCCATGGGGAGGGTGTCGAGGTAGTTTTTGACGGAGCAGAGGAGCATGTCTTTTTCGCGGTGGCCGTCATTGTCATAGATGGGGTCGTAGTAGTGGAAGAAGAGTCCTTCGCGGAGGCCGCAGCCGGAAATGGTGAGGTAGGGGGCTTTGGCTTTGCGAATGATTTCCTGTACCACCTGGGCGCCGGCGACGATGATGTCGGCGCGTTCGCTGGAGAGGCCGCTGATTTTCTGGCGTTCTTCGTAGGTTTTGCTTGTGATCATACGGACTTCTTCGAAAAGGTCTTCCACCGGGAAATGGTAGTTGTGGAGCTTGGGCAGTGGGTAGTTCACGGCGCGCTGGTGGATTTTCGCCAGGTTGCGCACGGTGCCGCCGATGCCGATGACTTCCATGGGGGTGGTGGGGAACCAGTCGATTTTGGAAAGGACCCCTTGGATGAAGCTTTTCATTTCTGCGAGCTTTTCGGCAGGGACGTCGCCGGAGGACTGGAACATTTCCGTCAGCGTGACGGCGCCGATGGGGATGCTGATGGAGCGGATGCGTTTCTTGTCCTTCACCAGGGTGATCTCGACGCTGGCGCCGCCTAAGTCGAAGAGGAGGAAATCTTTCTTGTCGATGGTGTGGATGACGCCGGAGAATCCCAGGGCCGCTTCGGCTTTGCCGCTGATGATGGTCATGGGGATGCCGGTGGAGAGGCGCACGCGCTTCAGGAAGGAGGCGCCATTCACCGCATTTCTGACGGCGGCGGTGGCGACAGCGAGGACTTTCTTGATGTGCTGCACTTCGATGATGTGGGCGTAGACGGAGAGGCAGCGCAGGGCCCGCTGCTGCGCTTCTTCGGTGAGGATGCGACTGGAGAGGGTCATGCCTTCGGCAAGACGGATGGATTTCTTTTCTTGGTAGATGAGCTTGTAGGCGCCGTGTTCTCCGATTTGCATGATGATGAAGCGGATGGAGTTCGAGCCCAGGTCGATGATGGCGATGCGTTCCATAGGTTCTCCTTATTGTATACTCTTGTTGTTGTTTAGCTTGTGGGAGTTGGATTTGGAGGGAAGGGTTCAAGGTTCAGGGTTCAAGGTTCAAGGGAAGGTACGCCGCATCAAATTATAAAGCGGCGTGAGTTTGGAAATATGGAAATAGGAGTCGATTTTTCAAACTTGCGGCGCTTCTTGATTTGTGCGCCGCACCTCCCCTTGAACCTAAATACTTGAACCTCGAACCTTTTTACAACTTACATGTATTTCTATTTTACAACATAGCGAGGCGGATGAAAAGACGAGATGGATTTCCTAAATGGGGGCTTTTGTGGTATACTTTGTAGGAAATATAGGATGCTTTATCAGGGATAAGGGATAAGGCGCGTTTGACTGCTTCGTCATAGCTAGGAGCCTTGAGCTAGGAGCTTGGAGCTTCGTTAGCGCCAGCTGGCATACTGGTCGGCAGTGTCTAGGAACACGTGCGTTTACCTATTGGCTTGAGACTTCACCGCTAAACATGCTTACTGTACTCTAGCCGGGCTCCAAGCTCCAAGCTCCTAGCTCAAAGCTATGAGGAGGCAGGTACGCGGGCTCGCTATCCAGCTTGTACTTGGTGACCGATTGCTTGAACCTTGAACCCTGAACCTTGAACCTTTTTGAAATTGGAGGACAATATGGATTCGAATGTGCTTTTGGCACCGCTTGGATTTTTGGGAATGTATATGCTCTTGGAGTCTTGCGACTGGGGGCTTTCTTTGGTGGCGCCTTTCGCTTGTAGAAATCAGGAGGAAAATCGGGCGGTCTTGGGCGTCATGAAGCCGGGGATCGATGGAAATGAGGCCTGGTTCTTCATGGGGCTCCTTCTCATGGGCGCCGCTGTGCCGGTGGCAGGCGGAGTATCTCCCTTCCCAGTGGCTCTTTTGATGGGGCTTGTGGGACTCGGGGCTCTCCTTCGCATCGCGGCCTGCTATGGCCGGAAGGCTTTGGGCTCTAGCGCAGTGATGCAGGGGATGTGCGCATTTTCTGTGATTTCCATGGGCGCCTTTGGCCTTTTTGCAGCGTCTTTGATTTCTGAGGACGGCGGCCTTTTCTCGGCGCTGGGAATTCTTTCCGCTTTGTGGTGCATCCTGGCCGCTTTCCAGGTGGGGGCTCTCTTCGGCGCGGCAAAGATCGTGAATCCTTTGGGCGAACGGTTCCGCGCAGCGTTCCTGGTTTCCTCTGTGCTGCATCTGCTGCTTTTCATCGCGACGGCTATGGTTTTGAATGGCTCCGTCGAAGATGCGCCGTATTTCTGGGCGGGCCTTGGGCTCTCGCTCGTGCTCCAGGTGGCTGCCTTCCTGCTCACCCGCATGCGTCAGGTGGCAGCAGGCCTCGGTGCTTGCTATGTATCCCTGGCGGCGTCGCTTGCGCTTTACTTTGGCGGCATCGGCGCCGGGATGGCAAAAATCCATAGCGCAGCGCTCGCATCTACGGGAGCTGAGCCGGATACCATGATCCTCGCCGGAGTCACCGGCTGGACGGTGGCGGTCTTCCTGTGGCGCCTCTCTCGCAAGAAGGAAAGCTATGAGTGGAAGGATCACATTTGATTTTTAGAAATATGAGGTGTAACTATGGGCGAATTGTATAAGACCCAGCATACCATCGATGAGATGCTGGACCGTATGGGTGTGAAAATCGTACTGGACTCGGAACACTTGACCGAAGAGGACCGCTTCGAAGCAGAGAAGCAGGGCTCCTCGGTGGTGCTGAAGAAAGTAGAAAAGAAGGATGAGGAATGAGAAACGGCTGTTCTCGCAAGATGCGGGGGCAGCCGTTTTTTTAGTACTTAGTATTTAGTGATCAGTGATCAGTACGCCGGTTTTCGCCGCTAAGCGTTATCGATTTAGTGAGCAGTAATTAGTGATTAGTAATTAGTACGTCAGTTTCACCGCTAAACGCCATCGAAATCCCCCGCCCTTCAGAGAAGATGGCGCGGCGGAATTGACTATGCAGCCCAAAGCGTACTGATCACTGACCACTGATCACTAATTACTAAACGAAAAAGCGTGAACGCCTCCATCGAGAGTCGTTCACGCTTTTTCGATTACAATATATTCAGCACTGCCAGGATGAGGGTGCCGGGGATGCCGAAGAGGGCTACGATGATGCCGTGCGTGGTATCCCAAACCATGTGGGTGATGCCCAGGGTATTCAGCAGCCAGAAGAGGACGCCGCCCATGATGATATTTCCTACGATTTTCTTCACAAATTTGGCAAATAGAAGAAAAGCGAGGACTACGATGATCACGCTGGTGATGCCGTAGCCGCCAAGACCGCCTAGTGCTTCTAGCATATGGACCTCCTTATAGCTCTTTTCTGTTTTCCACAGCGCCGGCCAGGGTGAGGCTATCTACATAGCCGATGTCTCCGCCGATGGGGATGCCGCGACCGATGCGGCTGACCTTGATGCCGGTGGGCTTGATGAGCCGAGATAAGTAGAAAGCCGTAGCTTCGCCTTCGGTGTCCGGGTCGGTGGCCAGGATGATTTCCTTCACGCTGTCATCTTCCAAGCGATGAAGGAGCTCCTTGATTTTCAGATCCTCCGGGCCGATGCCGTCCAAGGGGGAGAGGGCGCCGTGGAGGACGTGATAGAGGCCGTGGTACTCCTGGGTCTGCTCGATGGCCATCATGTCCTGGGGTTGCTCTACCACGCAGATGGTGGAGTGGTCCCGCCGGTCATCGCTGCATACCTGGCAGGGGTCGCTGGTGGAAAGATTGCAGCATACCGAGCAGTAGCAGATCTTGCTACGGGCATTGCGGATGGTATTCAGGAAATCCTGCACATCCTTTTCCGGCCGTTCCATCATGAAATAGGCCAGGCGGCGGGCGCTTTTCACGCCGATGCCCGGGAGCTTGCGAAACTGCTCAGCTACTTGCTCCAGTTCTTTATTCATTAGAACATGCCGCCGGGAAGTCCGAGGCCGCCGGTGACTTCGCTCATGCTCTTGGAAACCATTTCGTCAGCTTTTTTGCCGGCTTCATTCACAGCGGTGGTGATGAGGTCTTCGAGCATTTCCGGATCATTCGGGTCGATGGCGTCTTTGGAAATCTTGAGGGATGTGATCTGGTGTTCGCCGCTCATGGAGAGGGAGATAGCGCCGCCGCCGACGGATACGTCGACGGTCTGTTTCTTTAATTCTTCCTGTTTCTTTGCCAGGTCTTCCTGCATTTTACGAGCTTTTTTCAGCATGCTTTGCATCTGTGCTTTATTTCCGAACATTGGGGGATTCCTCCTTGTAATAAAAGGCTATGAGCCATTAAGTATCAATCTTTTCATATATATCACAGTCGGGAAGGATTTTCAAGGCTTCTTTGAAAGATGGATTATTTCGGTCCTGTTCCTTCACCTGATTGGCGTCGATGAGTTGGTATCCATCGCTCGCAGGCTGCGGCGCGGGGGCCTGGGGAGCCGGCGCTACCGGGGTCGCTCCATTTCGAAGGGCCTCTTGCGTCGAGCGGAGGAGCGCCATGGTCTCCGCTTCTTCCGCGCCGCCTCGAAGGACGGCGTGCACTTCCACCGGAGAGCCTACGATGCGCTGGAAGGCCTCGGCGGCGATCTTCTGGTAGGATTTGTTATTTCCTGCGGAAACCAACCACTGCTGGGGCGATACAATGACGGCCCGCTGGCGAGTGGCGTAGATGAGCACGCCCTTCTGGTAGCAGGTGTAGAGGTCCATGCGATGGATGGACATGAAATAGGAAAGCACCTTTTTCCAAATGGTGTCGTAAGCGGCGGGATCCAAGAGAGAGGCATCCACCGCAGCGGGCGCCGATGGGGCATTGGAAATAGGGGCGGCGGGTTGCGGCATTGGTGGCATCGGGCGAGGCGGCGCGGTTCTCGCGGGTTGCGCGGGCGTTGGCGCCGGAGCCGCTACGGGGGGAGGCGTTGGCCGCGGCGCCGGTGCAGGCATAGGTGCAGGGGTCGGCGTGGGCCTTGGCGCGGGTGCCGGTGTCGGCGCAGGGGCCGGCGTGGGCGCAGGGGCCGGCGTGGGCGGTGCCACAGGGGCCGGGGGAGCGACAAAGGCAGCAGGCGGGGCGAAGGATGCAGGCTGGGGCGGAGCGAAAGACGCGGGCGCAGCAGCGGCGGGAATCCCATTTCTTTGAAGGGCTGCCAATGCATTTTCCAAAGATGCCACCCGCTCGGCCAGGCTATCCAATGACGCGGAGCCTTTCAGTCGGCACAGGTGGAGAAGTCCCATTTCTGCGCTCATGCGAGGCGAGGAGCTACGCTTCGTCTCCGTCAGGGATTGGTGGAGATAATCAAAGAGGGCGTCCAAGTAGGCTTCGCTGAGATTTCCGGCATCCTGATGGAGGATGTCGCTATTTTTTCCATAGGCCGAGAGTTCCGGGGCCTTCGGATTGATGCGGCAGATCATCAGATTTCTAAGATGCTCGAGCAGGTCGCGGAGGATCGCCGCCGGCTCCTTGCCATTTTGCAGGATGTCATAGAAAAGGGTGAGCGCTTCGCCGCTTTTTCCTTGGAAAATATGATGGGAGAGCGCGATGATCTGGTCCTTTCCGGTCAGGCCCAAAAGGTCGTACACCGTCGCCGCGTCGAGCACGTCGCTTTCCGAGGCTGACGAGCACTGGTCCAAAAGGGAGAGGGCATCGCGGAGCCCGCCGTCCGCGCGGACAGCGATGAGGTCCGCCGCGTCCTCTGTCAAGGGGAGGCTGCTTTCCTTGGCGATGTAGAGCAGGTGCTGCTTGATGTCCTCCACCGAAATGCGGTGGAATTCATAGCGCTGGCAGCGGGAGAGGATGGTGAGGGGGATCTTTTCCGGCTCCGTGGTGGCCAGGATGAAAAGTACATGGGCCGGCGGCTCCTCCAGGGTTTTTAGGAGCGCGTTGAAGGCTTCCTTCGTCAGCATGTGCACTTCGTCGATGATGTAGACCTTCTTGCGGCAGGTGGAGGGGAGCGTGCGGACGGACTCCTTCAGCGCGCGGATTTCCTCGATGCCGCGGTTCGATGCGGCGTCGATTTCATAAACGTCCAGGCTCGCGCCGCTATTGATTTCCTTGCAATTCTGACACTCATTGCAAGGATTCGCATCGACGGGATGCTCGCAATTCACTGCTTTGGAGAGAATCTTCGCCATACTGGTCTTGCCGGTGCCGCGGGGGCCGGAGAAGAGGTACGCGTGGGCCAGGCGATCCTGCTCGATGGCCCGCTTCAAGGGGACGGAAATATGCTTCTGTCCCACCACTTCGCTGAAAGTGCGGGGACGCCATTTGCGATATAGAGCAAGATAAGCCATAGATGCCTCCGGTTTGTTATTGGAAATACGATAGAGATTTGGGGGATAAGGGACAGGGGATAAGGGATATGGGCGCGTTTGACTGCTTCGTCATAGCTAGGAGCCTGGAGCTAGGAGCAAGGAGCTTCATTAGCGTCAGTTGGCATACTGGACGGTAGTGTCTAGGAGCACGCGCGTTTACCTATAGGCTCAAAACTTCACCGCTAAACATGCTTACTGGATTTTAGCCGGGCTCCAAGCTCCCAGCTCCTAGCTCCTAGCTATGACGAAGCAGTCAAACGCGCCATACCCCATATCCCTTATCCCTGAATTTAGGCAATAAAAAAGGACCTTTCAGTCCTCATTTGCAACAGCCTCCAGGATGCACCGTGGCACATGAAAAGGACCACTTATTGCTGCTTCCTCTCGGACCTGACAAGATTCATGGGTTTCCATTGCACGGGGCCCGGAGACTGCCACAAATCAGGACTGAAATGTCACAGTACGTATATTATACAACATTATATATTTTTTGCAATGACTTTTTTATTTTAGTAGTCGGTGGTCAGTAGTCGGTAGTCGGTACGCACTTACCGATTTTCTCACGACCGAGAACCGTTAACCGTATAAACGATAACCGACTCCTTTGATGGTAACGAGATATGAAGCGATTTAGCTGAATCGGCGGAGCGCTATTTCTCGTTATCGTCCTGGGGGACGGTTACCGGTTATACGGTTAACGGTTCATGGTAATGGGGAAGCAGCCAAACGGGCCCGACTACCGACTACCGACCACCGACTACCAATTATATTTCCATTGACACGCCAGTCTCACCATGCTATACTTTATTTCAATAAAGAAATCCTTGGAACAGGGAGAGTAGTACAGACGTGGATGCTCTAGGGAGCCGGCGGATAGTGGAAGTCCGGTGCAGACAGCTGTATGAATGGGCCTGGGAGGCGCAGTCCGAGCCATATGGGGTAGGAGCTGACGAGAGTCTTCGTTACAGACATGAGTTGGGCATTTTGCCAACTAGGGTGGTACCGCGGAAATAGAATCCTTTCGTCCCTTTGCTGAAAAGCAGGGGATGGGAGGATTTTTTGTTTTATGTTTGTAAGTTAGGAGGAATCGAAGATGGAACAAGTGACGGATATTTCTAAGCTTGTCTTTGTAAAGGCGAGGGGAGGGCGCTTCCGCTGGCTGACGATTTCCACTTTGATGCTGGCCATCGGGATGCTGCTCCACCTGGTATCGCCGTCGGTGGCAGGGTTCACGCCGAACTGGATGATCGCGACCTATGTGGTGGCTATCCTTTTGACGAAGCCCACCTATCGCCAGTGCCTAGGGATTTGTATGGTGGCGGCTTTGATGGAGGTATTCACCAGTAAGTCCGCTTTCCCGTATGGCGACTTTGCTTCTGAATTTTTCGGCGCCTATGTGGCAGGCTTCTTCGCTCACTCGGTGCCGCCCATCAAGATCGGACGGTTTTCCCTCCGCCCGGCCATTGCGGGCTTCGTGACCACGCTGGTTTCCGGCTTCACCTTCGTATCCATTCTTACCTTGGTTATGGGTATTCCCATGAAGGTGTACCTCTACGGTATGCTTCCTATGGTGGCTTTGGTGGGCGTAGGAAATGGGATCATCACGCCCTTCCTTTATTTCCCGGCGCTCCGTCTCTTCAAGTCCATGCACTACATGGAGGAAACGGACGTGGAGGATAGCGACCACAGCGGCTACGATCTCACGCCTTCTACGGATGGCGTGGTAAGTGTAGAGCATCTGACCTATACTTACCCCTTGGCGAAGGAACCGGCGCTGAAGGATATTTCTTTGTCTGTAGAAAAAGGCGACTTCGTCATCGTCACCGGACCAAATGGCGTGGGCAAGACGACGCTCCTCATGTCCATGGCTGGCGCCATCCCGCATTACTACGGCGGCACCATGGAGGGCATGGTTTTCACCGGTGGCAAGGCGGTGACCCAGCATAGCATCGCCGACCTGGCGTCGTCTGTAGGGGTCATCCTGTCGGACTACAAGGCTCAGATCGTCACCCTGACGGTGGGCGAGGAAATGGCATTTACGTTGGAAAATCATGGTTTCCCGCCGGAAGAAATCCGCCGCCGCTCGAAAGAAGCGCTGAAGAAGGTGCATCTGGACGGCTTGGAGGAACGAGAAGTGGCGACCCTTTCGGGCGGCCAGTGCCAGCGCTTGGTGGTGGCTGCGGTGCTGGCGGAAGAGCCGGAGACTTTGGTCTTTGATGAACCGACTTCTGCACTGGATCCCCAGGGCATCCGTGAATTTTACGAAATGGTGGGCGAGCTGAACCGCAAGGAAGGCCTCACGGTCATCATCGCCGAGCATCACCTGGATGCGACTCTGCCATATGCGAAGAAATTCGTACTGATGGATCATGGAGAAATCATCGAGCAGGGAAATCCGGTGGACGTGATGCGCCGGATGTACAAGGATCATATTTATGAAGAGGCGATCCCCGATATGTACAAAGCCCAGCTGGAGCTGGAAGCGGTGGGTATTTCCTTCGATAAACCCTTTTTGAATATCCCTGACGCTGAGGCGGCAGTGACATCAGCTTTTGAGAAAGGAGAGGAAGAGAATGCTTGAGCTGTCCCATATTTCCTTCCGCTACGGAAAGTATCTGCCGGATATCCTGACGGATATTTCCCTCTCCTTCGATAAAGGAGAATTTGTGGCGGTCACCGGACGCAATGGCGCCGGCAAGACCACGGTGACCCGTCTCCTGACGGGCCTAGAAAAGCCGGTATCCGGTCAGGTGCTCTATCATGGCAAGGACGTGACCCGCGAAGAGCCGTCGGAGCGGAGCCGCTTCATCGGCTATGTGTTCCAGCAGCCGGATCGACAGATGTTCATGCCCACCGTGCGGGAGGAAGTGGCCTTTGGCCCTTACCAGCAGGGGAAGCGGGGCGCAGAGCTGGACGAGGCGGTAGAAAAAGCCATGAAGGATACGGACATCCTGGACCTGGCCGATGAGTATCCCCGCATCTTGTCCCGCGGAGACCAGCAGCGGGTAGCCATCGCCTCTGCTTTGGCCATGAATACGGAGTACTTGGTCCTCGACGAACCGACCTCCGGCCAGGACGGCCGCGAAAAGAAACGGCTCATGGAGCTCATGGAAGGGCTCCTCACCAAGGGCATCACCATCATCCTAGTCACCCATGATATGGACATCGTGGCGAAATCTTGTAGTCGCGTCATTGTCATCGCTGATAAAAAAGTAGCCTTTGATGGGAAACCGGAAATCCTATTCTCCGAAGCGAACCGGCCCGAAGAGTGGGGCCTTGCCTATCCGCCGGCAGTGCAGCTGGGACGAAAGCTCCCCGGCGCGCCGTACTGCAAGGATATGAGAGACTTCTGTCGCGCATTTTATGAGCTGAAAGGAGGCGTGCTGGAATGAGAAATTTAGTGCCTTTGACAAAAATTCTTCTGACCTTCGGCACTGCCGTGTGGGCTGTGGTGTTGCAGCAGCCAGAAAGCCTTATCGGCCTCTGCGTCTTGGAGCTTTTGATCCTCCTCGTTTCCGGTGAGCTTTTCAAAAATATGAAAGCCGTCATCATGCTGGCGATTTTCGCGATCCTCCTGGGACTCATCGAATACGTCGGTGGCGGCAGCGTCACCGAGTGT
The DNA here is from genome assembly GCA_963657285.1 of Agathobacter sp. Lineage (GTDB taxonomy): Bacteria > Bacillota > Negativicutes > Veillonellales > Dialisteraceae > Dialister. The sequence goes on along the minus strand of CAVKMC010000022.1, from coordinate 847 downwards.
GTGGTGGCAGCCCTCCGCATGCTGGGCATGACCCTCATCTTTATTTATCTCTTGGCCACTGTGAAGCTGCAGGATCTCACAGCTTCCATGGTGCAGCAGCTGAAGGTACCTTATGAATACGCCTTCATGTTTACCGCCGGCCTTCGCTTCGTGCCGGATTTCCTGGAGGAAAATAAAATGGTAGCCGAAGCTCAGTCCTGCCGCGGTCTGGCAGTGAAGGGCAATTTCTTCAAGCAGGTGAAGCGCTACATGTCCATCGTGCGCCCCCTGATGCTGCGTTCCTTAGGACGCAGCGAGACCATGGCGCTCTCCCTAGAGCTCCGAGGCTTCGGCGGACAAGGCCGCACCTTCATGGAAAGTGTGGCGCCGAAAGGGAAAGACTACTTCATGATGGGGGCCATCCTCCTCATCACCGTAGCAGTCATCTACGGACGAGTGATGTATCATATGTAAGCAGGAAGGAGCCCGATGGGGCTCCTTTTTATTGGTGCCGGATGGCGATGGGGGTTAGTAATCAGTAATTAGTAATTAGTGATCAGTGATTAGTACGCGCTTGACGCTGGTGGAAATGTGATGCTATTTTCTTCTGTCTCAAAAGGGAAAGGCCACTACTTCTCATTAGCGTCAAGCGCGTACTGACCACTGACTACTGACCACCGATTACTAAATCAACCTTCCCACTTGGAAATTGGGCATAAAAGCCCACAGAATGTGCGCTGGGACTCAATCCAATTGGTCAATTTTTCTTTAAGCAATTTGGAAATTTGCTCACCAAACTGACTTACTGTATCGAGCAGCAACGCAAGTAATTGTGCTAATGCTTCCTCGACGGTCATATTGCGTACCT
>CAVKMC010000021.1:5639-13448 GCA_963657285.1 Agathobacter sp. | reverse complement strand
GTCGATCTGCCCTTGGATATCCGTCAGCTCATCTTCCAAATCGTCAGCGATAGAAGGCAGCGCCGCGGAGGTGAGAAGCATAGACGCCACAGCCATAGAAAGAATCATTTGCTTTTTCTTCATGGCTTACACCTTCATGTATTTGCGCAGCGAAATGGCACTTCCCATGACGCCGATCACGATGCCCACGGTCAGGATGATGAGGGTGGTGTAGCCCATGAAGGGCCACAGCGGGATGAGCGGGATGAATACGAGGCCGGCGGAGGCGATTTCATTCACCACCATTTTGTAGCCTTCCCACAGGATAAGGGAGGCGATACCGGAGCCCAGGAAGCCGATGACCATGCCTTCGAAAAGGAAGGGCCATCGGATGAATCCATTAGTCGCACCTACATATTTCATGATCTGGATTTCTCTGCGCCGTGCAAAGACGGTGAGGCGAATGGTATTGGAAATAATGAAAAGCTCCGCACCGGCGAGGAATACGATGAGCACGATACCGCTCAAGCGGATAATCTGCGCCACTTTGTAGAGCTGCTCGATGATGTCTTTGCCGTACTGCACGGTCTCCACGCCGTCATAGCCTGCCACCACTTCGGCGGAAAGCTTCAGGGCTTCCGGCGTCTCAAAGGACATCTGGTAGGAGGCTGGGAGCGGATTGCCATTGATGGCTTCCAGGAGGCCCTGCTGGTCCCCCATGCGTTCTTTGAATTCCACCATAGCCTGGTCTTTGTTGGTGAAGGAAATCTCCTTCAGTCCCGGCTGGGCTTTCAAATATTTCCCGATGCCCATCACCTGGTCGGTGGTGAGTCCATCGCGAAGATACACGGTCATTTCTACCTGATTTTCCAGATAGGAGGCCATGTGGTTGATATTGAGGACTGCTGAAAGAAATACGCCCAAAATGAACATGGACAGGGTGACCGTGAGGATGGAAGCCACGGCCATGAAACGATTCCGGAAAAGGGAACGGAATGTTTCTCCCCAGAAATAGGATAAGGAACTAAACATTCAGATCATAGCCCCCTTTCTTCACGTCGTTCACGATGTGGCCCTCTTCGATGATAACCACCCGCTTGTGCATCGCATTCACCAGGTCGCGGTTGTGGGTGACCATGATGATGGTGGTGCCCATGTGATTGATTTCGCTGAAAAGCTTCATGATTTCATCAGACGTATTGGGGTCCAGGTTGCCCGTCGGTTCGTCGGCGATGAGAAGGAGCGGCTGATTCACCAGAGCGCGGGCGATGGCCACGCGCTGCTGCTCGCCACCGGAGAGCTTCGTAGGAAGCTCCTTCTCCTTGCCCCGAAGGCCCACCAGGTCTAGCACTCGCTGCACCTTGGCTTTGATTTCCTTGCTATTCTTCGTGCCGGTGACGCGAAGGACGAAGGCGATATTTTCAAAGACTGTCTTTTCTGTGAGCAGACGGAAATCCTGGAATACGATGCCCAGACTTCTTCTGTAGTAAGGCACCTTGCCGGATTTCAGCTTGTTGATGCGCTGGCCATTGACGATGACTGTACCCTCACTGGGTACCAATTCATGGGTCAAGATTTTGATAAAAGTCGATTTGCCCGCGCCGCTTGGCCCTACGACGAAGACAAATTCCCCTTTGTCGATATGAATATTAATGTTACTGAGGGCGGTGTGTTTCGCATCGTACTTGAGTGACACCTGATCAAAAGTAATCATTAAATCCTCACTTTCTGGTGATGAGCTTTTCTGCCTCTTCTGCGACATGCTCTGCGGTGAGACCGTATTTCACCAAGAGATCCTCTGCGGTGCCGGATTCGCCGAAGGTGTCTTCGGTGCCGATCATAGCCATCGGTACCGGCTTATGGAGGCACAGCACTTCGGCTACCGCGCCACCGAGGCCGCCTTTCACCGTGTGTTCTTCACAGGTCAGGATGGCGCCGGTTTCTTCGGCTGCCTTCAGGATCGCTTTTTCATCGATTGGTTTGATGGAGCTCATGTTGATCACACGAGCGGAAATGCCTTTTTCTGCGAGAAGCTTGGCTGCTTCCACGGCCTTTGCTACCATGATGCCGCAGGCGATGATGGTCACGTCGCTTCCGGAAACGGCTTCATAGCTCACGCCGGGCGTAAAGGTATAGTCCTCCGGGCAGATGTCGTCGCATTTTGCGCGGCCCATGCGGATGTATACCGGACCTTTGTAGTCAGCCGCCCATTTGATAGCGGCTTTCGTTTCAGCAGCGTCAGCCGGGACAATGACGGTCATATTTGGCAGCGCTCTCATCAAGGTGATGTCTTCGAGCATCTGGTGGGTCGCGCCATCTTCACCGACGGTGAGGCCTGCGTGGGTGACCGCTACCTTCACATTGAGCTTCGGATAGCAGATGGAGTTGCGGATCTGCTCATACGCTCTGCCTGCGCCAAATACGGCGAAAGTGGAAGCGAAGGGGATCTTTCCAGCCGCTGCCAGGCCTGCTGCTACGCCCATCATATTTCCTTCGGCAATGCCGGTATCAAAGAAACGATCCGGGTATGCTTTGGCGAAAGTCTGTGTCTTTGTGGATGCGGAGAGGTCAGCATCCAATACTACGATATCCGGATTGACAGCGCCCAATTCCTTCAGCGCTTCGCCGTATGCGTCACGAGTTGCCTTACCCATTATTCTGCCTCCACTGCTTTAATAAATCTGTCACATTCTTCTTTGCTCGGTGCCTTGCCATGCCAGCCTACCTGGTTTTCGATTTCCGGTACGCCTTTGCCTTTGACAGTCTTCATGACGATCATGGTCGGTTTGCCGGAAATGGTCTTTGCTTCTTCGATGGCGTCATGGAGCTTCGCCATGTCGTGGCCATCGGTTTCGATGACATGCCAGCCGAAGGCTTCGAATTTCTCTCCAATCGGAAGAGAAGACATGACTTCGGTGATAGGGCCGTCGATCTGGAGGCCATTGTTATCTACGAAAGCAATCAAATGGTCCAGCTTGTAGTGAGCCGCATACATCGCTGCTTCCCACACCTGGCCTTCTTCCAGTTCGCCGTCGCCCAGGATGGCATACACGCGCCAGTCCGCCTTGTCCATCTTGGAAGCGAGAGCCATGCCGCAAGCGGCGCTGATGCCCTGTCCCAAGGAGCCGGTGGTCATGTCCACGCCGGGGGTATGCTTCATGTCCGGATGACCCTGGAGCATGTGGCCTGCCTGGCGAAGGGTCATGAGCTCTTCCTTCGGGAAATAGCCTTTTTCTGCCAGCACCGCATAGAGAGCCGGAGCTGCGTGGCCCTTAGAGAGCACCACGCGGTCGCGGTCTGCCTTTTTCGGATCTGCCGGATCCACATTCATTTCATGGAAAAAGAGCAAAGTCAGGAGATCGGCTGCCGACAAAGAACCGCCGGTATGTCCCGAATTGGCTTGGGTAATCATCTTCAAAATGTCAATGCGCACATCCTTCGCTTTCTTTTGAAGCGCACTGAGTTCTTCTGCAGTAAGCTGGCTCATTTGTTTTCCTCCTTGTGATTCACTAACGATTCCAATATTTCTACATTCTCACAGGCCTGCCGGCGAAGCGCGTCAATGCCGCTCCAGTCCCGCTCCTTCGGATCTTGGGTAAGAAGGCTCATGGTATCGTCATAGAGCTTCTCCTCATCCATGGCCGCGATAGAGCAGGTAGCCTTCCGGTCGATCAAAGCCAGGAAATTATCTATTTTCGGGTCATAAGAAATCCCTAAAAAGGGCACATGCATCAGCGCCGAGAAAATCATGGCGTGAAGCCGCATGCCGATGACCCCATCCATACATCCCATGAGGGAAATCAATTCCTCGATGGTATAGTCTTCTTTCAGTACATAGACGCCGGGAATGTCCTCGATCATCTTTTCCGCAATCAGCTTATCCTCGGGAAACTGCATGGGGATCAGCACCACAGAGAGACCTTCTTTCGCCAGTCGTTCCACATAGCGCTTGAAGGGCACCATCCACCGCTCGGTGTCTGCCCAGCTGCGGATAGCGATACCCACCAGCTTTTTCGAGGAGTCCACCTGATTTCTTTCGAGGATGGTCTTCCCATGCTCCAATGAAACCGGCGACAGCGAGAGCACCGCATCGGCGGTGGTATAGATGGTGCGATGGACCCCTAAACGCTGCAGGAAGCCCTTCGACTCCTTGTCCCTGACGGTGATGGCATCCACATAATTCAGCACATGCTTCAGGATGATGCGGATGATACGATACCGCACCGGGCCGATGCCCTGGGAGTACAGGAATACGTGCTTACGGAAAAGCACCGCCACGATGATGATGGTGAGGTAGTAAATCATGCTCTTCCAGCTGGTCACATCCTGCAGGAGGCTTCCGCCGCCGCTGATCAAAAGGTCACTTTTGAAAATGGCCTTCAGGATAGGGAGCATCCCAAACCGCGGCACCGTATTCACGCCGAAGGTTTTCGCCGTAGCGGAAGGATTTCCGGAAATGACGGTGATTTCCGGGCTATCAAAGGTTTTGCGGAGTGCCTGCAGTATAGCTAGAAGCATAGCCTCGTCTCCGGCATTATGAAAGCCATAGTATCCGGAAATTACAATCTTATACTTTGCCATATCGCTCACCAAAGAATTTGGTGATTCTCACCAGAATCATCACCGCAATCAATGCACCTACCATAGAGAGGGTCCCTGCTGCGAGGCCGTCCAGTCCGCGGACGAAGCTCAGGATGAAGGGGCTTCTCATGTGGGCAAAGGTTTCCACCATGGAACCCTGTCCGATGGTGACCGCCACAATCAGGAAATAGTGCAGGATCTGCGGCCATTTCCGATAGAGCGCCGCCATAGCCACCAGCATCGCCGGGTGGCCGAAAAGAAATTCCTTCTCTCTCGGGCGGGCATACATCACATCCTCCAAGAAACGGCGAAGGGCGATTTCAAACTGCGGCACCGGAGCGCCGTTATTTCCGCTGCGGCCCACAAAGATGAATCCCACCATAGCCAAAAGGCCCAGGCCCACCAAAAGGCCCAGCTTGATCTGGATGTGGCAGAACTTTTTCACAAAGGAAACGAAATCCTTGTCCGACGCCACCACCTTGCCAAAGAAGGGGAATTTCTGAATATACACCAGGGAAATCAGCGCCAAAGGCAATACGAAGGTCACCTTCACGCCGCGGAAATATTCCATTTCCAGGAAAAAGCGGATGTCGCTCAGAAGGCCGCTCACAAAGAGCGCACCAATCAGGGACAGGATCCCGCAGCCCCAGAGGAGCGCCGCCGACTCAGCGAAGAGCCGTCCCCAGCCCACATCAGCGAAGGCTTTGTCCTTGCGCTTCACACAATAATTCAGGAAAAGGGTCATGACGACCACCGGCGTGCATACCGCTGCGCCGAGGGCGAGAAGCTGCAGCACCAGATTCATATGAAGGATCCAGTAGCCCGCCTCAGCGCCGATGACGCCCAGGGCTTCCACTGCATAGATCCATTTCCCAAGGCCCGGCGCCAAGAGCAAAAGCGCCATGACCATGAGGGACACAGCGCCCATCATAGTGAGCGCCCGAAGAGGCATCATGGGGAAATAAGGCTCTATGATAGACGCCTTCCCTACGGAGAATCCATGGCCTTCCAAGCGGCTCTTCACATCGGCGATGTACACCGCATTGCTTTCCGAGAGTGTCTTCCCATCCAGGGCAAATTTGTAAGACGGGAAGAGATTCATACGAATATTTCTTTCAATGTCAGAAATATAGAAACGGGATGCCGCTTCCTTCTGCCCCAGCTTGATCAGCTCATCCTTCGACATGGCATAGAGGCGCACCACCTGGTAGTCCGACCGGTTCGCCATATCCATGAGGCCCGCCTGGGGTTCAAATCCCAGCTGGCTCTGCGCTTCAATGAGCACGATGGGGATATGACGCTCGTTCAACCCCTTAGATACGCAGCCGGCATGGTCTTTGTAGCCAAAAACTTCCTTGCCCTGGAAAATGACGGCGCTTACCTTGTCGGAAGCATCCACGGCTTCAAAGAAGCTGTCGATGTAGTCCATGGACACATGCGGCACATTGGCCGGACGAAGCACCACGTAGAAGCCATGGGCTGCCGCCCGCTCTACGGAGTTTTTGAAAATGCCCAAGGGCGCCGTCATCATCCGGTCATAGGTGCCGGAAATCTCCAGCGCTTCTGTATTTCCGATGGTCACCATCCGGCTACTTTCGCCATAGAGAAGCTGCATGTGTTTTTCCAGTTCTGTGAAATAGGCTTTCCCATCAGCCGTTTCCACCGGCTGCACATAGATCCTATCAGCTGCGATGCCGCTATCCCCTGTGCGAGCGAGGAGATCCTGACCTCGATACACCTGGATGAATCCATGATTCAGCAGGTGCTCCAGGGTCTCATCATAAACGGCGAGGGAGGTAATCCCGCTCTCATGATACAACGAAAAAAGCTCATCCACCGGCGTCCGCTCTGCGGCGGCACTTTCCAGGATATTTCTATAATCATAGACCATTTCCACGGTGGAAGCTTTCTCCTCCACCTGGTAACGCTGCCAAGAAATCAGGCCGCCTGCCGCCGCCCCCAAGAGGATCAGAACCGCCAGCAGCTTGAAAGCTGTCTCTTGTAAACCTTTCATTCTATCTGTCCTTTATTTCGCTTTGGTTTTGAATTTGTTCTGTTTCAGGAAGCCTTCGATGAATGGATTCAGATCTCCATCCATGACGCCCTGGATATTACCGGTCTCGATAGCGGTTCTATTATCCTTCACCAAAGTGTAGGGCTGGAATACATAAGAGCGGATCTGGCTGCCCCATTCGATGGCCTGCTGCTCCCCTTCGATGTCCTTCGTCATCTTTTCTCTCTTCTCGAGCTCCAATTCATAGAGCTTGGCACGGAGCAAGCGGAGACACTGTTCCTTATTCTGGAACTGGGAGCGTTCATTTTGGCAGGCTGCCACGATACCCGTAGGAATATGGGTCATACGCACAGCAGAGCTGGTCTTATTGATGTGCTGACCGCCGGCGCCGCTGGCGCGATAGTAGTCTACACGCACATCGGACATATTGAGATCCACTTCCACATCGTCGGTGATTTCCGGCATCACATCTACCGCCGAGAAGGAGGTGTGACGGCGCTTCGCTGCGTCGAAAGGAGAAATACGCACCAAGCGGTGCACGCCCTTTTCGGATTTCAGGAAGCCATAGGCATATTTCCCTTTCACCATGTATTCGGCATTCTTGATGCCTGCTTCATCGCCGGGGAGCATGTTCAGTTCTTCGATGTCGAAGCCTTCGGCTTCTGCCCACTTGATGTACATGCGGATCAGCATTTCTGTCCAGTCCTGCGCTTCGGTACCACCGGCGCCGGCATGGAAGGTGATGATGGCATTATTCGCATCATAGGGCTCGCTCAAAAGCAGCTCGATTTCCTTCTTATCCAGGATTTCCTTCAGTTCATCGATTTCCGCCTTCAGCTCCGGCTCCATAGCCTGGTCATCTTCCTCCAGCGCCAGGTCCAGGAGATCCTTCAAGCCCTCTGCGCGTTCGAAAAGGCGGGTATATGTATCGTACGCATCCTTGGCTTCTGTAGCAGCCTGAGAAATCTCTCTGGCTTTGTCTGCATCATCCCAGAATGTGGGGTCACTCATCTGAATATCATAACTATTGATCCGTTCCTTCAGCTGAGGTAAGTCAAAGTGAATCCCTTATTTCTCTCTCGTGATTCAGCAGGTCTGTCAAGGTTTTTTTCAAATCTTCTAACACTGATAGTCATCTCGCTTTCTGTTTCTCATTTATTTCTTATTTCTTATATAAAAACAGCAAATCATCAGCCGCAGGAAAAATGCCGATCCTGTCGACACTTTCCTATCAC
>CAVKMC010000021.1:0-5629 GCA_963657285.1 Agathobacter sp. | reverse complement strand
TAGTCTCGGTGACTCTTCTGCTTTGAGCTGATGAAATTCACTGTTTATACCCTATGAAATTATTCCTTCACATCGGCAGCAACAGATGCTTCGCTGCCGTTTTCATCTGTATAGTGCTCCTTCGCATCCTTCAGATGGTCTTCCGGCTCTGCCGGCTTTTCCAGGTGTGCCCGCTCTTCAGCCGGTTCCTCGGCGAAGCGGATCTGGATATGGTAGAGGTACAGGATGATGGTTTCCATCATAGCCTGCTGCATTTCTTCGAAAATATCGAAGGCTTCTACCTTGTACTCTACGATCGGGTTTCTCTGACCGTAGGAGCGCAGGCTGATGCCTTCCTTCAGCATATCCATGTCGTCCAGGTGTTCCATCCACTTGGAGTCTACCACCTTCAGCATGACTGCCTTTTCCAGCTCCCGCATCATCGGAGAACCGATAGACTGCTCTCTGGCTTCGTAGGTTTCATGAGCAATGGTTTTCAGCTTATCTTCTACTTCCTCACGGCTCATTTCCTCTACTTCTTCCAGCTTCAATTCGCCGGGAGCCAGGAAATATTTCTCTGCGTACTTCAGAAGACCTGCGAAATCCCATTCCTCCGGATAAAGCTTCGGGTCCGCATAGGCCGTCATGCCACGATCGATGATGGAGTCTACCATGGAAAGGATCTGATCCTTCATGTTTTCCCCTTCCAGAATCTTACGGCGCTGGTCATAGACCACCTTACGCTGCTGGTTCATGACGTCGTCGTATTCCAGGACGTATTTACGGATGTCGAAGTTACGGGCTTCTACGCGCTTCTGGGCCTTCTGGATGGCATTGGAAACCATGCGGCTATTGATGGGTTCGTCTTCTTCGAGCCCCATTTTTTCCATGAAGCTCTTGATATTGTCGCCGCCGAAAATGCGGAGCAAATCATCCTCCAAGGACAGGAAGAACTGGCTGGAGCCCGGGTCCCCCTGACGGCCGGCACGACCGCGAAGCTGGTTGTCGATACGACGGCTTTCGTGACGTTCCGTACCGATGATGGCAAGACCGCCCAATTCCGGCACGCCTTCGCCCAAGGAAATATCCGTACCACGGCCTGCCATGTTCGTAGCGATGGTGACCTGGCCCTTCTGGCCGGCCTGGGCTACGATGGCAGCTTCCATTTCATGGTACTTCGCATTCAGTACGCTATGGACGATGCCTGCCTGCTTCAGCATATGGGACAGCTCCTCCGACTGCTCGATGGAGGTAGTACCGATCAGCATCGGCTGGCCCGTCGCGTGGCGACGCTCAACTTCCTTCACTACGGCTTTATACTTGCCTCGCTTGTTTTTGAAAATCACATCCGGCAGGTCTTTACGCTGGATCGGCTTATTGGTGGGCACCTGCAATACCGGAAGGCCATAAATCTTGATAAATTCCTGTTCTTCCGTTTTCGCGGTACCGGTCATGCCGGCCAGCTTGTCATACATTCTGAAATAGTTCTGGAAGGTGATGGTCGCCAGGGTCTGGCTTTCGCGCTGTACCTCGAGGCCTTCCTTCGCTTCGATGGCCTGATGGAGACCATCGGAGTAGCGACGGCCATACATCATACGGCCGGTGAATTCGTCGACAATGATGACTTCCCCATCCTTGACTACATAGTCCTTGTCGCGGGTCATCATGGTCTGGGCGCGAAGAGCCTGCACGAAGAGGTGGTTCAGCTCCAGATTTTCTGCATCATACAGATTTTCCACATGAAGCAGCTTTTCCATCTTCGCTACGCCGGCTTCGGTGGGCGCTACGGTCTTCTGCTTCTCATCAATGGTGTAGTCTTCATCCTTCTTCAGCTGCGGTACCAGCTTCGCTACCACATAGTAGTTATCTGTAGATTTCTGCCCCGGTCCGGAAATAATCAGCGGCGTGCGGGCTTCATCGATCAAAATGGAGTCTACTTCGTCGATGAGGCAGTAATGCAGAGGTCGCTGTACCATCTGGTCCAGCGAGGTGACCATGTTATCACGCAGATAGTCGAAGCCGAATTCGTTATTGGTACCATAGGTGATATCGGAATTGTAAGCCAGTTTTCTCTGGTTGAAATCCAAGTCATGGATGATGAGGCCGGTAGAGAGGCCTAAGAACTTATACAGCTGTCCCATCCATTCGCTATCGCGCTTTGCCAGGTAATCGTTGACGGTGATGACATGGACACCCTTACCTTCCAGCGCATTCAAATACACCGGAGAGGTAGCCACCAAGGTCTTACCTTCACCGGTACACATTTCTGCGATATTTCCGCGATGCAAAATGATACCGCCGATGAGCTGGGTGTCGAAATGACGCATGCCCAGTACGCGGCGGGAAGCCTCGCGGATAACCGCAAATGCTTCCGGAAGAATATCATCCAAGGTTTCCCCTTTGGACAAACGTAATTTGAATTCATTGGTCTTGTGTGCCAAGGAAGAATCGCTCAGCTTTTTCAGCCCATCCTCCAAGGGATTAATCTGCTGCTCAACAATCTTACGAATTTTCTTGATTTCTTTTTCATTGGATCCATTGAACAGTCTGTCAAAAAACTTATCAAACATGAAAGCAGCTCCTTTAATAATGAGGTCTATGAAAATCCCACTTTTCCAAAATACACTATAATATTTTAACAAACTTCCCGCCTATAGTCAAAAAAGGAGCGGACAATTCCGCTCCTTTTTTGAGAAAAATCAAATTTTATTTTATTTTTCCGCATCAATCAGGCCATATTTGCCATCATCTCTGCGATATACCACAGCCATCGCTTCCGTATCGGAGTTGAAGAACATGAAGAAGTTGTGACCCAAAAGGTTCATCTGCAGGATAGCTTCCTCCGGGGACATGGGGCTGATATTGAAGTGCTTGGTCTTTACGATTTCGAAATCGGAATCGCTAGCCACTGCTGCCACTTCTTTCTCCAGTACAAACTGGCGGGAGAGAGTATTCTTTTCCTTAAATTTCTTTGCCAGACGAGTCTTATACTTGTGGATCTGGCGTTCTACCTTGTCGAATACCAGGTCGATGGATTTGTACATGTCATCGGATTTTTCGACGCCACGAAGAATCACACCATCTACGAAAACAGTGGTTTCGCAAGTCTTTGTCATGTTAGAAATACGAAGAAGAACGTTAATTTTTATCGGTTTATCAAAGTACCTCTGAATTTTCCCTGTATGCTTTTCTACATAAGTATGCAGAGCATCAGTCATTTCAAGATTCTTGCCTCTAACTGTTAATTCCATAATGAAATCCTCCTTTCGCGGGTAAGCTGATTGCTTATCCATCTGTATATATTATACAATAATCTTAATTTTTTACAAATCAAAAAATTCTATAGGTGGTGACTACATGTCATGAGGCGATAGGAAATCTCAGATCTTTCACTGCAGCGAAAGTGTATCATTTGGCATTATAAAAAGTACAAATTTTAAAACAGGAAATACTTTTTAAAATTTGTACTTTTTATAATGCGCTGATTCAATTCTCTTATAATATTTGTGACAAGAAAGCCTTCGTCCGATCCTCCCGGGTGTGCTCGAAAATTTCCTCCGGCCGCCCTTCTTCTACGATGACGCCGCCATCAGCGAAAAGAACGCGGGAGCCCACTTCCCGGGCAAATCCCATTTCGTGCGTCACCACCACCATGGTCATGCCTTCTTGGGCGAGTCCCTTCATGACGTCCAATACTTCTCGCACCATTTCCGGGTCCAGCGCCGATGTGGGTTCATCGAAAAGAAGAGCCTTTGGCTTCATCGCCAAAGCACGAGCGATAGCCACGCGCTGCTGCTGGCCACCGGAAAGCTCGCCGGGTTTGCTCTCTGCTTTGTCTGCCATGCCCACCTTTCGGAGCAGCTCCATCCCCCGCTCATAGGCCTCCTCTTTGGAAATCTTCCTGACCTTCATAGGCGCCAGCATCAAATTCTTGATGACCGACATATGGGGAAATAGATTAAACCTTTGAAATACCATCCCCACTTCGGCGCGGATGGTATTGATATTTTTCTCTCCGTCTACCAAGAGTCCATCAAAAGTAACAGAACCGGTAGTCGGTGTCTCCAGGCCATTGATGCAGCGAAGGAGCGTACTTTTTCCGGAGCCGGAAGGGCCGATGATGACCACTACCTCCCCTTCCTTCACTTTCACACTGATGTCCTTCAGCACCGTCAGATTGCCAAATTTCTTGCTGATATGATTGATGTCGATCAAAATCTTTTCTTCTGCCATTTTATTTTTTCTCCAAGTAAGCAACCATCTGAGAAATCACCAGTGTCATCATGAGATACAGCACGGCCACGGTAGCCCAAATTTCAAAGGAGCCATAGGTCTGCGCAATGATGAGCTGTCCTCTCCTCGTCAATTCTTCGAAGCCAATGACAGATACCAAAGAGGAATCCTTCAGCATGGCGATGAATTCATTTCCCAATGGCGGAAGAATATTTTTCACAGCCTGCGGAAGAATGATATAGTACATGGTCTGTACCCAGCTGAGCCCTAAAGAACGGCCGGCTTCCATCTGTCCCTTATCGATGGCCTGGATACCGGCGCGAAAAATTTCAGCTACGTAAGCGCCGCTATTGATCCCGCAAGCAGCCACCGCGGCAATAAAGGGTTCTACTCGCTGCCCGGTCACCATAGGAAGCGCAAAATAAATCAAAAAGATTTGCACCAGCAGCGGCGTCCCGCGAATACAATTCGTATAAATAGCGGCCAGCACTCGAAGCAGTTTAATTTTACAAATGCGGGCTACCCCCACGAAAAGACCAATCAAAAAGCCGATAGCCACACTGACAGCCGTAATCTCAATCGTGATCCCGGCCCCCAAGAGAAGTATCGGCAGCGCATGCCAAATCAGTTCAAAATCCATTTTTCTCCCCTCCATAAAAATATAGGCAAACCCATGGAAAAATTCCCATTTATAATTTTTGCAGCATAATTTCTTTCCATTATAAATGTTATTTTTCTTTCGCGCCACTCATAAAAAAACTCAAATTTCCATCTCCTTGGAAATTTGAGTTTTTTAGGGAACCGCTGATTTACTATTTATCTTTTTATACAGACATGATGCCATTCTGATCGAAATCCAGAACCAGGTATCTGGCTGTCATCTTCGCTGCATTAAATCCTTCCACCATAGCATGGCCGACTCGATCGGCCTCAGCCGCCGGTGCAAAGGCGATGATGGTTGGGCCGGAGCCGCTAATGGTGGCGCCGTAAGCACCGGAGTACATCGCATTGGCGATGACCTGCTTAGCCCCGGGAATTAAATCCAACCGATAAGGCACATGGATGCAGTCATCGAGCCCAAATTTCAGATATTCCGGTTTCTGGTACATGAAAGCAGCCATCAAGAACGATACGGCGCCGATATTATGCACCGCATCGCTTCGGCTATATTCCTTCGGAAGTACCGCTCTCGCTTTTTCGGTATGAAGCTCGAAATCAGGAATCGTAACTACAGCCTTCCAATGGGAGGGAATGTCGATGCTTTCTGCCGTCACCTTTCCATCCTTCAAAAGAGCCATACAGAAGCCGCCTAAGATGGCCGGCGCCGCATTGTCCGGATGCCCTTCCATGTCGGCGGTGATGTTCAAAATTTCCGTACGGTCGAAAGGTTCGCCCATGAGCATATTGGCCAAAAATA
>CAVKMC010000020.1:0-13585 GCA_963657285.1 Agathobacter sp. | reverse complement strand
GCGATGCCCGCCCGAAGATCTAACTGTTTCCAGCAGTTGGATCTTTTTTTGTTTCACATCAACATGTCCCAAAATGTCCCATACGGATGTGGTACAATGATACCGTAAGCAATAGGGATGTTACCTTCGATGCCACTCTTTACTGCTTCATTGACATGAGCCCCTGCTAGTGGCAGGGGCTTCCTCCTTTCTCATATTTGCCTGACGAAAGTCGGGCTTTTATATTGCCATGGGGGGGGTTGTTTCAAAATTTCGAGATCGTGCGCGTCGTATCGGCGGGGAGTTTTCTTTTTTTCTTAATATGAACGGTAAATTAGAGGGATATGATGAACATTAAAAGAAATAAGGCAATCAGAGCGCTGAATGATTATGTATGGACTTTGGCGCATAAATGCACATCTATCGCCCAGATCAATAGGGAGCTGATAGCCCAATACTGCCGCTTTACGGTCTTGGCGGATGAAATCAGCATCGACATTGCGTCACGCCAAGAAGAAATGAAGATGAGTGAATTGGAAAATAAGCTCGCTTTATACGAAAAATACAACAAAATTGCATTAAATCTGTATAAAGTCTTGAAATTCAACGAAATTAAAGATGAGCTGGCAGATTATGGAAATCCTTACACGAAACTGCTGAACGAGGCGCAAGAAGATGGCGACTTTTAAGCGATGCGGGAATTGTCACCAGCTTTTCAGTGGGAAGCAATGCCCCCATTGCACGCCGAAGATGGAAGCAGCCTATCAGAAGCGGCGGCTTCGGGAAAACGAGAATGTCCGGCGCTACCATACGCGAGTATGGCAGCGGTGCCGCCGTGAAGTCATTATGAAATACGCAGGTTATGATGTGTGGTTACTGGCTATCGGCATTTGGGAAAAATGCGAGCCCGCATACATTCACCACATCGAGGAGCGTGACGAGCGCCCTGACCTGTTTCTTGATATAGATAATCTAGTCCCCGTGAGCCACGCGAGCCATGAAGAAATCCATGCATGGTATGGCAGCGGGCGGCGCCTGGAAGCGCTGGCGCGCATTGAGCGAGGGAAGGAGGCGTACAAAGAACGATTTGGCGATGAACATTGAAGATGAAATCAAGCTGCTGACTATTCCGCCGGAGCTAAATGAATTCATCGGTGACTATTACAAAGCACTGGTCAAGCGTTCAGACGCTGACCTGCTGGGAGAATCAGAGTACAGATGCTTCGCCCGTTTCCTGGAGATGTACCATAGTGGGAAATACCGTTTTTCTTTCAAGGCCATGAAGCGGCTATTCCAATTTCTTCATATGTTGGTATACATCGATGAGGATGGAAAGCCTCACCATCTGGAGTTGTACCCTGTGCAGAAATTCATCATGTGTGGGCTCTTCGGGCTGAGAAATCAGGATGGTGGCTATGTGGTCAATACAGCAAACCTGTACATGGCGCGTCGTAATGGGAAGTCGTTTCTTCTGTCAGGCGTTCTCCATTACTTGATGGGCATGAGTAAATTCCGCAATGAGATGGTAGTGCTTGCTTCCTGCAAGGGGCAAAACGCTACCATCTGCTTTAATGAATTTACTAAGTTTATCGAGAATGACCCCGCCCTCGCTGAGACCTTCAGCAACGTAAACAAGACTGCCTGCTGGGCGAAGAATAAGAACACGGGGAACCGCCTCGAGATGTTCCGCACCGGCGGCGGGGCGAAGAAGTCGCTGGATGGCTATACCAACAAGGTAGCGGTGATCGATGAAGAAATGCTCTGTGATGAAATCATCACGAAAACCATTCAAGACGGTCAGGCGCATTTCAGAGACTCGCTGCTGGTAACCATGTCTACGGCACAGTTTTCCGTAGGAAGTGATAACCATAAGAAATGGTTGTCGCTGAAGAAAATGCTCTATGAAGGCGCGCTCCCTGATAATGTGTTTCTATTTCTCGCAGAGCCGGACAAAGATGAAATCCAAGCGAAGGCCTTCAGCAGCATCACCACTTGGGGAAAGGCGAATCCCGTCTTGCTCTTCGAGAAGGACGGCTTCACCATCAAAGACCATATCAAGAAGAAATACATGCAAAAGGCGAAGAGCGCGTGCAATGAGAAGGGATTCTCTTTGCAGTCCTTCGTGACGAAGCAGTGCAACGCCTGGTACTCGGCCGAAGACCGTAGTCTTTGTACATGGGACCAGCTAAAGGCGTGCGGCGTATCTTATGGGATGAATGACGTCATAGCCAAGGGCTATAAAAATTGGTATCTTGGCGCCGACCTGTCTCAGACACTCGACTTAACTAGTGTGGCTATGTTCTGCTTCGTTGGCGAGACGAAGACAGGGAAACTGGTGGCGCAAGAGAAGCCAGCAGCGAAAACACGACTATTCATGCATGTACTGTCATGGATGCCTGAAAACAAACTACAGACGCATATAGAGAAAGATAGGTTCAGTTATTCCGATTATGTAGGGACTGAGCTTTTTTTATGCAACGGCGCGGGAGGAGACAACATCGATACCCCACAAATCTTCGAGCAGCTGGACGAAATGCGAAAGAAAGACGATTTGCATTTCATCACCATCGCCGCGGATCCGTACAATGTAGCGGGCATTCAAGACAGATTGGAAGGCATCTGCGATACCTTCATCCTGCAGAACCAGAGCCCGAAGTCTTTGAGCCAGTACATCGAAGCCTTCGGTCAGTACCTGAAGGATGGAACGATAGCTTATCAGGCGGGGCATGAAGACATATTCGAGAAGGCCGTGAGCAATTCTCTATTGGTGAGAAATCCTACAGGTTTCTACTCTGTGGAGAAGGTGAGCCTTCGCGCCGATAGTAATATCAGAATCGACCCCGTGGACGCGGCAATCACAGGATTTATCGCGCCGTATATCGATTTTAATAGCGACGCTCTCACAGGAGACGAACTGGTGGACGATTGGATGGAACAGATGAAGGGGGTAACATGCTAGACCTGGAAGAAGCGAAGTCTTATCTGCGTATTCCTTATGACGATGACGATACCTATTTGAAGGTGGCCATTGATCAAGGCTATGCCTATTTGAAGGACGCAGTGGACGACTACGATGATTTATATGAGAGTGTGTCAGCGTTTACCGATAAATGCGACATGTGGGTGCTGAGCCAGTGGCTCCCAGTAGCCTATGACCGTAGAGAGGGTATGTTTACAGGCGTAACGGAAATGGATTATGCCGCGCGTGCCATGCTGACGCAAATTCAGATGTATAGGAAGGAGGAATAAGAAATGGAATTAAAGCTTAGTGGAGAAATCTTTGATTTGGCGGGCCTTCGTCAGACTATCGAGGAGGCGCAGGAAGATGTGGAGTTGTACATCGACTCTCCAGGCGGTGATGCTTTCGAGGGACTCGAGACCGCGCACTGCATCGCCAATGCTAAATGCAAGGTTACGGCGCACGTGTGCTTTATGGCAGCGTCCGCGGCCGCCATCATCGCGCTTGCATGCGATGCGGTAGAAATCAGCAAAAATAGCTTGCTGATGCTTCATAATTGCTGGGGAATTTCCATCGGAAATAAAGACCAGCTGAGGAACGATGCGGACGGTATGGAAGCCATCGATAAGGTGATGCATAACATTATCAGCGAGCACTGCCAAGACAATAGCATTTTGGAGAGAATCGATGCGGGCGATTTGTTCCTGACGGGCGAAGACGCAGCGGCTATGTTTGACCATGTGACTGTAGTTTCTGCTCCGGCTAAAGAAGGCATCGCAGCCATGGCGCCGCTTGCTGATTTGGTAAGAGAAAATAGAGCGCTTCGCCAGCAGCTGATGGAGAAGCAAAAAGAAGAAAGCGCACCGTATGTGGTGACAGATGCGCTCCAGGCATTGATGGATCAGGCAGAAAGGGTGTAAGGCTATGTTTGAGCGAATTAAAGCGTATTTCAACGGCTTCGCTACTAACAAGCGGAAGCGGGACGGCCCGAATGTGTTCCCAGTAGGGCGCGGCCGCCGTGTGGCTGTGGACGCTGGCGGCGATGTAATTTATGCCACCTGCGTGGAAGCACTGGCGCGGCAGCTGGCGCTTAACCGATGGGGCGTATATGGCCGTGACAACAAAATGGCGGCGGTGATGGAGCAGTTCAATGAAGTCTTGAATCTCCAGCCGTATCCGGGTGTGAACGCTTACAATTTCTGGGAATACATGGAGAAACAGAGGCTCGGCTATGGGAATGCCTTCGCGTACATCCAGTACGATGAAGCGGGCAATCTCACGGCTTTAGTCCCGCTGGATGCGGCAAATGTCAAAGTCTACTGGGATGATGCGAATATCCTAGATGGCGACCGCCGTATCGTCTATGTGTACTACGATACCGTAAGCGGGCGAACCTATACGATTCTTCCTGAAGAAATGCTACATGTCAAAGCGTACTCAGCGAATGGCATCGTAGGGCGCAGCGCTTTGGAAGTCTTGAGCAATACTTTAGCCGGAAATGCAGAGGTGGAAAGCGCCCTTCGTACTAGTGTGAGCAATGGCTTTAGCGGAACGATTGTGCTTTCCTATACGTCTGATCTGTCGGTATCGAAGCAGAAGGTCCTTCAGGAGCAGGTGCGGGAGCTGCTGTCTAACGCTGATAGTACCATCCTTCCACTTCCGGCGGGCATGAGCGCTACCAATATTTCCAATGACATCAAGTCCTACTTCGACACGCTGAAGAACATCAACACGCAGGCTATCAGTAGCTTCTTTGGCATTCCGCTATTCATGCTGAACGTGGTAGGCGGCGCGGGGACTGCTACCTTCTCCACTACCCAGATGACTTCGTTCTACAATAACACCATTGCGCCCATCGTTGCACAGTATGCCTTGGAGCTTACCATTAAGCTCTTGACCAAGAAGCAGCGGGCAAAGGGCGTTAGATTTGATACTCGCAATGATGTATTTGATTTCTTGGATGCCAGCGCCAAGGCCAGCGTACTATGTGCGTACACCGGCGCGGGCATCTTGACACCGAATGAGGCACGCATGTCTTTGAATTATCCCGAAAGCGATGAAGAAGCCGCAAACCATCTTAGCCAGCGTGGTGGCACGGGTCTTTTGGGTGATAGTGCTGACAATGAGGGAGGGGAGGGAAATACTAATGAACCTTGAGGAAGATGAAAAAATCGAGCTTGGCGGCAAGTCCTATGTGCTTAGATTCTCCGTGAAGAGCATTTTCAATGTGGAGAAGGAGCTGGGCGAAAGCTTGTTGGTAACGCTCGGCAAGCTGAGCGGTGGGGAAGCGCCGCCACTTTCCGTAGTCTATACCATGCTCAAATGGGCAATCGTGGGCGGCGGCCAGTCTGTTTCTGATGAGGAAATGGACGCGCTGATCACTGCGGTCATGGACGAAGGCAAGTTTACGCCTGTATGCGTCAAGCTGTTGACCGCCGTTGCGAAGTCGGGCGTGCTTGGCAGTCCAAAAAAAGTAATGGCAGCCATGCCGAAACGTCGCAAGGCGTAAGACCCGAGTTCACATCGTGCACACAGCTTTTGGAACAGTTGGAATCCATCGCCCTGGGGGAGCTTCGCATGACCCCAAAAGAATTTGCCAATGCCACCATAGGAGAGATTGACTCTCTTGTGAGCGGTTATGTGAGGCGGTATCAGCGGCTCGAGGATTTATTCATTATCCATTGCGCCCTGCCTGCTTATCGCGGGGCGTATGGCAAGAAAGCACCCACCTATGAGCAATTAACCACCCATAGGCATCAGATGAATGGGAAGATTCTCCAGATGGATGCCAAAACAGAAGCGTACTGGCGCGAGATTTTAAATGAAGGAGTCAAGAATGTTGAAAAGTCTTGAAATGAAAGCGGACATCAAAGCACTGAAGGAAAAGATTCAGGCTATGATTGACGCCCAGCAGGAAGTCCCTGCTGACATGCAGTCTGATTTACAGGCTAAACTCGACGCTTATGAAAAGCAGCTCGATGTAGAAGCAAAAGCAAAAATTGTTGAAAACAAAGGAGCAAAAGAAATGGACAAGAAAGTATTTAACAAAGCACTCAAAGCATACCTGCTTGGCATCCGCAACGAAGAAACTGCTAAATTCTTCGCGGCCGCTGAAGGCCAGAATGGCGCGACCCCTGCTGACGGCGGCGTGCTGATTCCGTCTGAACTGCTGGACCTGAAGGAAAACAACGCAGTCAATAACGACCTTCGTACCGTGACCACCGGGGTAGATGTAGGTACCCGCACCGGTTCTGTGCCGATCATCGACTACTCTCAGGCTGTAGAACTTACCGACTTCGATGAAAATAATGATATTTCCGAAACTAAAGCGACCTTCACTTCTGCGAAGTTCAACCTGGCTTCCAAGGGCGCTATCATCCCTGTATCCCGTGAACTTCTCATGGATGCAAAGACCGATGTGATGGGTGTTATTGGTAAGCTCTTTAATCGCGTATATGTGAAGGCAGTCAACAAAGCGATTCTTACCACTGCATCTGCTGACATCACCCCGACCACCGTCACTGCGCTTGCTTCCAAAGCTGGCCTTGACGCTATCAAGAAAGCAGTCATCGCTCTTCCCATGGATGCAGGCACCAACGCTACTATCATCATCAATCAGAAGACCTTCGCAGAAATGGCCACTCTCGCAGATAAGCAGGACCGTTATTTACTGGCACGCGATGCCAACGGCGGTACCATCCGCCAGCTCGAAGGCCGCCCTGTCATCGTAGTGGAAGACGATGAACTGGCCGACAATACCGTCCTTGTGGGTGACTTCCGCGCCGTTTATCATATCGCGTATCCGGAACTGGAAGTCGCTGCTGATGAATCCGCAGGCTTCCGCAAAAATTCCGTTCTCGTCCGTGCTATTTGCCGCTTCACCGACATCAACACCTATGCAGGTGCTTTTGCCATCGTGAAACAGGGCTAATTTTGTTTAAGAGAAACCCCGGGCGGTTCACACATAAAATCACCCTAATGAAGCCCTCCGACCCCGTACGGGACGAATTAGGTGGTATTAAGAGTGGGGAGTACGAAGAAGTACTCACACTCTTTGCCATGTGTGAGCAAAAGGACCAGAGCCGGCAATCCTTCATCGGTGATTATGTCACGGCAGATACCAGGTACTTTGTCATTAGGGATATTCATGGAGAATACCCCCTCGACGCGTCCTGGCGGCTGAAATATAGGGACTACACCTGGATTATCAACAATGTGCAATTACTCGACGAATCGAGACCGGCATATCTGCAAATCACGGCTACTGCCATTAACGGAGGTGGTAAGGCGTTATGAATTACAAAGCTCCGTTTTACGCTATCAGCTTGGCACTCTATCAGACGCTCGCTAAATCAGAGAGCGTCGAGTGGTTCGACTCCTCTGTGCCCATCTTTGAAATCGAGGACTATTTCAAAAAGCAGGATGAATTTGCTTATGGAATCATTGGCGCCGTGAAAGCTGACTGCACACCGAATGACGACATGGCTTTGTGGGAAGTCACCACTGACCTTGAAGTCTATAGCAATTACAAAGGAAGAAAGGTTATCGCTAACCATTTGGAGACGCTGCTGAACTATCTCAGCAGCCAGGAAGGGTGGGACGCGCTGCAAGAAGTTCTGAAGAAGAACGGCTTCGCTCTATGGCGGATTTCCGTAGGGAGCATGCAGGTCAATCTTCCCATGTACTCAGATAGGGGCATATGGCAAAGCGGCGCGTGTAGCGTTACTTTGGCTGTATCCCAGTTAGAACAATAGAGAGGTAAAAAATGGCTGTTACCATTGCAAAAGAAAACTATCCGGCATTTACCGACGCTGTCGGTGTATCCGGCAAACGCCAGGTGCTTTACATTAACTACGGCACCAGTGCATCCAAAGAGAACCCTGTGTGGGTACTGGTAGGCGGTCTTGAGACCCATACCATTTCTATTTCCGCTGAATCTTCCACTACCCAGACCAAGGAAAGCGGATACTGGGCAGATGGCACCGTAACCAATAAGTCCTACGAGCTGTCCGCCGATGTAGTCATGAAACGTTCTGATGTAGGTCAGCAGGCAATCGAAGAATTCCTGCTCGATGACGACATCACCTCCGAAAAAGGCGCGCTCAACATGGCCATCGTAGACCTGGACACCAAGGAATATTTGAACCTGGTCGTGGTCCCGAAGTCTTGGGAAATCACCGCCGATGGCACCGACATGATTAAGAAGAAACTTTCTGCTACCGGTGTAGGCGCTCCGACCAAAGGAACCGGCTTTACCGTAGCTTAGCGAGGGAAAAAGAAATGACACTGGATGAACTGCAAAAGAAAGTAGAAGAATATGTGTCCCATGGCTTTTACCAGGATGTAGTCGATGCAGCCACGGCGGCGCGGCAGTCTACACGCCTGTATATCGCTCGCACACACCCGCAAACAGCGTTTGGCGGGAAGAAGCTTTCTGAGGGTATGTTCATCCGTGGCCGTTTCGATATTCAACCGTCTGTGATTGATGCGCGGATCTACGCGAACTACTTCGCGAGATGGTACAACACAGGCGCGAAGGGGCGGATTATCCTCTATGGCAAGCGGAAAGGGCAAAAAGGACCGACTTATGAGGCACGCGGCAGCTACTTCGAGTCCAATAAAGACGCCATAGAGGAATACTACGCTAATGAAATTATGAAATATTTAGAGAAACACGTGGATTTCTAGCGAAAGGTAGGTGAAACCATATGGCAGAAGCCAAAATAGACATCGTCACCGCCGTGGAAGACGAAGGCTTAAAGAGCCTAAATTCCGCATTGGCAGATGGCCAGCAGAAAGTCAAAGCGCTAAAAACCGAGCTGAAGAACTTGGAGAAAGAAACACAGAACGGCACAAAAGCGACCAATGAACAGAAAGTGGCGCTTCGTGACTTGCAACAGCAGTTGAATGAGCAGACGCAAGCGAACAAAGAATACTCAAAAGCCATCAATGACGCTATCAAGAGTCACAAGGAACATGCGGCATCTGTGACTTCTTCCGGTGGCGTATTCTCTGAGCTTGGATCTAAGCTAAAGAGTGTTACTGATACTTCGAACCTAATGGCCGCGGCCGTTGGCGGTATCTCCGGTGCGCTTGCCAGCTTGGCCGCTGGCATTGCAGAGAGCGTAATTTCTGCACTCTCTGATTTTGCTACCTCTTTATTGGAGGCTGGCGCTAGCGCTCAAACTATCGGCGCGCACTTTAACGCCATGAAGACGAATGTGGACGATGCCGTCACCTCTTACCGCATATTCAATGACCTGACCCGTGACCTCACCTATGACCCTTCCACGCTGGAATCCATGATGACTCAGCTCATGAGTCTGGGCTATAGCGCGCAAAACGCGGCTGACCTAATCAGGCAGTGCGCCGATGCGGCGGCAGGCCTTGGACAGGGAGCCAGTGGCGCGCAGCAGCTGGTGACCGTGATTTCTCGTATCCAGGCAACCGGCGAAGCGACCGCTAAACAGATTACATCCCTCAAGATGGCTGGTATCAATCTGGACGAAGCGTTTTCTTCCCTTGGGATGAGCGGCGCGGAAGCGATGGAGGCTATGGAGAATGGCACGCTTAGCGCCAGCGACGCCGTGGGGGCTCTTTCTAACTACATGGATACCTTTAAGGGCTCCATGAACACCACGAAAGAGAACATCAACGACGCCTGGGGCGACGTGACAGGAAACCTAGCGGCATGCTGCGAGGAAATCGGCCTATCTATTTTGAACGCTTTCAGTCAGTCCGAGATTGTGCAAGAGCTGATTGATTTCACGCAGAATCTCTTGGACATGATCCGTAGCGACGGCGTTAGCATCTTCTCTGACTTTGGCGCCATTGCCTCCTATGCGCTCAGCCTGGTGGGCGATGCGTTGCAGATTGTCATCAACGCTATCAAGCTGGTGATCATGGCAGGCCATGAGATGTACGCAGCTTTTCGTAGCCTGGGAAGCCGCATCGCCAGCGCCCTAGCCCCGATTCTCCAGCCACTAGGGGAGATTTGGAGAGTCTTGTCGGGCATCCTGATGTCTCTAGGCCATCAGATCAGCGAAGGTATTGATGCGGGGTGGAATGCCACCTTCGCGTCATCTGCTGAGCCCAGCACAGAGAATCACTTTAACCCGACGCCTCGCAAAACGGCAGCGTCTGCTGGGGGTAGTGGCTCTAGCTCCGGCGGTGGACGCTCTAGTTCTAGTGCTTCCAATGAAAACCGCGAAGAGCAAAGACAAATCGATGCGTTGATTCAGAAATACGCCGATGCGGAAAAGCAGAAGCAGGCACTCGCAAAGTCCGGCTTGGAACTGGCGAAGGCCAACGCCAATATGCTTGTGGGCGAGAACAGGAAGGCTGAAGAAAACAAAATCGCCCTTCAAGGCTTGGCTGATGCGCATGATGCGTTAATGTCCGGATATGAAAAAGAGCTGGGCATCGCGCAGAAAATCGAGGATGCCGAAATCCGTGATGACGTGATTCGTTCCATCAATGAACAGATCAGCGCGGAAAACGCACTTTATGAAGCCAAGGTAAAGGCGCAGGAATTCCAGGCGCAGTATGCGTCTAACCAGAGCGCCAGCAAGAAATTACTGGACGATATTCTGGGCAATAAGGACGAAGTAACCGCACGGATCCAAGAAATCAAAGCGGACCTACAGGAAGCCTTGAGTGACATCGACATCGCAACGGCGAATCCAGACGACGAAGAAGCCCTTACGGGCATGGCGAAGCTGCTGAATGTCTCTACGGACGACCTCATTGAGGAATTGGAGACAAAGGGCGAAACCCTTCAGCAATTCGCAGAGCAGTACAAGCAAACTTTAGCTGAAACGGCGGCTGCTGAAACGGAGCAGCTCACCGTAGGGCAGCAGTGGTCTACGAAAATGGCCTCCTATGCTACAGAGGTTGGGAAATCCATGGCATCCGCCATGACTGACTTTATCCTTGGATCCAAG
The DNA here is from genome assembly GCA_963657285.1 of Agathobacter sp. Lineage (GTDB taxonomy): Bacteria > Bacillota > Negativicutes > Veillonellales > Dialisteraceae > Dialister. The sequence goes on along the minus strand of CAVKMC010000020.1, from coordinate 2,704 downwards.
ACGGCAAAAGAAGCCTTGCAAGACTTTGTGAAGAATATCATTTCTAGCGCTGTATCTATCTTGACTGAATGGCTCGCCGTATTTGCCATCTATTCCGCCTTCCCCATGATTGCGGGCGACATGACACCGGCAGATGCGGCAAACAAAACCGTCTTCGGTATCACCAAGAAAAGAGCCATGGGTGGTCTTGTGCGCGGAGCCGGCTCCAGCACCTCCGACAGCATCCCCACGATGCTGTCCAATGGCGAGTACGTCATCCGCTCTAGTGCTGTAGACAAGATCGGCGCTAGCAACTTGGACGCGCTGAATGCGGGCAAGGTGCCTGAAGCGCTGGTGGGAGAAGGCACGCACGAAACGACTAACAACAATGTGACCTTACAGGTTTCCGCCATGGATTCTTCCTCCTTCATGGACTTCCTGAGGAATGGCGGTATGGATTCTATCAAACAAATGCTATATGACGGCAACAGAGATTTCACAACGGCAGCGGGGGTGTGGTAAATGACTAGCTATATATTTCCATTGAACGCCCGCAGGGTGAAGTGGAGCTCCGAGGTAGTTCAGCAGTGGGACGTGACCGAGCAGGAAGCTGCCAGTGGGAAGAGACGCGCCATCACTTCCCAGACGCTACCGGCATGGGAATTTGCCATTGCTTTTCCTGCACTGTCATCCGAGGAGAAAGACCAGCTACTGGCGTTCTATTCCAAGTGCAAGGGTCAGCTCATCCCATTTTTCTACAAGGACGCGGAAAATTACCAGTGCGAGAATGTGATACTTCCGAAGAATACCGACGGATCGTATCAGCTGGTGGCAAACATGCACGGCCAGCAAGAGCCTATCTATTACGCCGATAACCTCATCGTCTATGTAGATGGAGAAGTCTACAGTGCTGCGGGCTACACCTTAGACCGTGGAGCGGTGGTATTTGATACCGCCATTGCCTCAGATTCCAAGGTGACGGCAACATACGAGTATTATTGGCAAGTGGTTTTCGGGAAGTCCAAGCTGACCATCAAGCAGAAATTCAAAGACCTGTTCGAGTGTTCGCTGACTTTGAAGGTGGTTCGATGAAAGACACAACGGATGAATTGGCCACGTACCTGAATACGCAGAAAGAAATGATTTCATGCGATTTGTACACTCTCACCCTGTACGACGGCAGCGAGTATTATTTCACAGATGCCGACAAGGACGTGACCTATGGCGGCCATACGTACCAGCATAACGCGCTTTTGCTAAAGCGGGAGCAAACAAAGATTAACAACGTCATTTCCGTGGATTCCATGACCGTATCCATCTATGCGACAGTGGAGGATAAGCTGGGGGATAAGCCCATATTCTTGGCCGCCCATGATGGAGCCTTCGACCGTGCGACCCTAGCCATGAGCCGTTGCTTCTTCGACCTAGAGGAAAACGTCATCGGCGTGGTGGGATTGTTTTCAGGCACCACGGAGGTGAAGTCTTGCGGTGGACTAGCCATGAAACTTACGGTAAAAAGTAAGGTGCAGGGCATGTCGCAGGAATTTCCCCGAAGGAAATTTTACCCCCAAGGAACCTATGCGTCTGATGGGGAGACCGTGACCTCCTCCACCGAAGAAGATTCTGCATCGGTCATCGCTCCCTATGTGCCATTGAAGGAGGTGCTGCTATGAGTGAAAATGCGATAGTCAAGGAAGCCTACACATGGCTGGGAACCCCGCATATCAATCAGGCCAAAGTCAAAGGCAAGGGCGTGGATTGCGGGATGCTATTGATTGCTTGTCTGGAAGGTGCGGGAGCCATTGGAAAAGACTCTATCAAGATTCCCCCATATTCCAACGAATGGCACCTTCACCATAGCGAGGAATGGTTTCTTCGAGTGGTGGAAGCCCACTGCAAAGAAGTCCCCATGGAAGAAATACAGCCGGGGGACTTTTTGCTGTACAAGTTTGGCCGTTGCGTTTCTCATGGCGCCGTGTATGTGGGGAATGGCCGTGTTATCCACGCTATGGTCGACCACGGCGTGATTTTATCAGATATTAACGATGTGATATTCCTCACCCGCAAGGGAGAGTCGAGACTTCACGGCGTGTATAGATTTGTTGGGAGGTAGGAAATGGGACTGTTTGGCGGCGGCCATAATACGACAATCAGCTCAAATAAGATTTCCAATTTTACCGTTTCTACCGCCGAGTATGGTTCCACGGTGCCGGAGATTTTGGGCACAACTCGAATTTCCCCGAATGTCATTTACTACGATGATTTCACCGCCCATGAACATCGAGAATCCCAAAAGAGCGGGTTCCACGGTTCCGGAGATTTTGGGCACGACTCGAATTTCCCCGAATGTCATTTATTACGACGACTTCACCGCCCATGAACATCGAGAATCCCAAAAGAGCGGCAAGGGCGGCGGCGGTAGCACCACTACCACCATTACATACACCTATACCGTAGCCGTCATCTTGGCCTTATGCGAAGGACAGATAGGCGGTATCGGAAAGATGTGGAAAGACAAGACCGTCTACCAGTATCCGAATGGAGACCTTGGCCTGACGCTCTTTGATGGAGCTGATGACCAGCAGCCATGGGCATACACTGCAAGCAAGCACCCAGACAAGGCACTGGCTTATAGCGGGCTCGCCTATATGGCGGGGGTGATCGATTTGGGCGATAGCGGTTCCATGTCGACCTTTAACTTCGAAGTCAAAGGAAAGCTGCTGGA
>CAVKMC010000019.1:0-13647 GCA_963657285.1 Agathobacter sp. | reverse complement strand
GGGAACCTGTTTTAGTAGTCGGTAATCGGTAGTCGGTAGTCGGTAGCCGCGTTAACCGACCACCGACCACCGACTACTAACCACTGATCACTGATCACTAAATCGAGAACATAAAAAGGAGAACAAATTGAAAGAACGTTTACAAAAGATACTAAGCCACGCGGGGATCTGTTCCCGCCGGAAAGCGGAGGAGCTCATCGAAGCGGGGCATGTCCGGGTGAATGGCAAGGTGGTCCGGGAGCTGGGCACCGAAGCGGACCCGGTATCGGACCGCATCGAAGTGGCCGGCGAGCGGATTCGCCAGGAGCGGAAGCGCTATTTCCTATTTAATAAGCCGGACAATGTGATCACCTCGGTTACCGACCCCCAGGGGCGGCGCACGGTGATGGACTATTTCAGAAATATTCGGGAGCGCATCTTCCCGGTGGGCCGCTTGGACTACCACTCCGAAGGGCTGCTCCTCATGACCAATGACGGCGAGCTGGACAATCTCCTGACTCACCCCAGAAACGAAGTGCAGAAGGTCTACGAGGTGACGGTGCGCGGGAAATATTCGCCGAAGCTGGCGGAAAAAATGTCCAAAGGCGTGAAGATCGACACCGGCATGACGGCGCCTTGTGAAATCGAAATCCTTGGCTATGACAAGGAAAAAAATAAAACCACCGTCCGCATGACGCTCCACGAAGGGAAGAATCGAGAAATCCGCAAAATGATGGCGGCCTTCCATTATCCTGTCTTCGGCCTGAAGCGGGTGCAGTATAGCTTCCTCACCTTGGGAGGCCTCGGTCGCGGCGAATACCGTCGCCTGTCTTTGGAGGAGGTCAAGAAACTCTATGAGCTCCACAAATAAAAAAATCGCCATCATCGGCGGTGGTGTGGCAGGACTTCTCGCGGCCATCACGGCGGCAGATGAGGGCGCAGCAGTCATGCTCTTTGAGAAGATGCCCAAGGTAGGCCTCAAGATGGGCATCACCGGCAAGGGCCGTTGCAACCTGACGAATAGCGCGCCGATCATGGATTTTATTTCTAAGACTCCGGGCAATGGGAAATTTCTCTACAGCGCCTATGAAGCCTTTTCGAATGAAGACCTGCTCACCCTTCTCCACGGCTACGGCTTGGCCACGAAGGTAGAGCGGGGCGGCCGCGTATTTCCTGCCAGTGACGATGCCCAGGAGGTACGCCACCTTTTTATGAAGCTTTTAAAAGATAAAAAGGTGGACCTCCACTTAGAGGAGCCGGTCTCCCATCTGGTAGTCATTGACGGCGCGGCGAAGGGCGTAGTGACCGCGAAGGGTCGCTACGACGCAGACGCGGTGATTCTTTGCACCGGCGGCGCCTCCTACCCACGCACCGGCTCCACCGGCGACGGCTATCGCCTGGCGAAGGAAGCGGGCCACAAGGTGACTGCCATCCGTCCGGCGCTCATCCCTCTCGTGTGTGCGGAAGCCTGGCCGAAGGAGCTGCAGGGGCTCTCCTTGAAAAATGTGACCCTCTCCCTGGATGCCGGCGGAAGGCGGAAGGCGGAGGAGTTTGGGGAAATGCTATTTACCCATTTCGGTATCACCGGGCCCATCGTGCTCTCCCTCTCGGATAAGGCATCGCTTTGGCTGTCCCAGGGCCATGCCGTTTCTGCGGCCATCGACCTGAAGCCCGCGCTCACCCAGGAGGTCTTGGATAAGAGAGTGCTTCGCGACTTGGAAAAGCACCACTTGAAACAAATGGCCGGCGCCTTGGCCGAGCTCCTGCCCCATCGCTTGATCGACGTGGTGCTTACCCTCGCGGGCATCCCTAGAGATCTCCCGGTGAGCGAGCTCAAGAAAGCGCAGCGTATTTCCTTGGTACAGACCATGAAATCCATGAAGCTCACCATCACCGCCACAAGGCCCATCGAGGAAGCCATCGTCACCGCCGGCGGTATTTCCGTAAAAGAAGTGAATCCCTCCACCATGGAGTCGAAGAAGGTGCAGGGACTTTATTTCGCAGGCGAAGTGCTGGACATCCACGCCTTCACCGGCGGATACAATTTGCAGGCCGCTTTTTCCACCGGCCATATGGCAGCGCTCTCGGCTGCCGCTGAATCCTAGGAGTTGGTAAGAATGAAAAAATTATCTATCGCAATCGACGGCCCTGCCGGCGCGGGGAAGAGCAGCGTGTCGAAGCTTTTGGCCGCGCGCTTGGGCTACGCCTACCTGGACACCGGCGCCATGTACCGTGCCGTCACCTATAAGGCCATAGAAAAGGGCCTCGAAGGGGAAGAGGAAATCGCTGCCATGGCGGCGGCTCTCGACATGGAAGTGACGCCGGGCCAGGATGCCATGCATGTCATCGTAGACGGCGAGGACGTGACCGCGCACCTTCGGACCCCCGAGGTCTCCGGCCGCGTGTCTGCGGTCTCTGCCATCGGCGGCGTGCGCACGGCCATGGTGGACATCCAGCGCAAGCAGGCGAAGAAAGGCGGCATCGTCCTCGACGGTCGCGACATCGGCACCGTGGTGCTTCCTGATGCAGACGTGAAGATTTTCCTCACCGCCTCCGTGCACACCCGCGCGCTGCGTCGGTGGAAGGAAATGGAAGGCGCTCATCCGGACATGACCTTAGAGGACGTGGAGGCCGATGTGGCCAAGCGTGACTACATGGATAGCCATAGAGAAATTTCTCCCCTCTGCCAGGCCGAGGACGCTGTGCTTCTCGATAATGGAAATATGACTCTCGAAGGCACTGCAGAAGCGATGATTTCCATCTGCGAGAAAAAATTCCCGGGATTTGAAAAATAAGGCAGGTGCAGACATGCTATTTAAATTGGTGCGCTTGGTTATGAATTTTGTTTTCTTCGTCTGCCTCGGACTCAAGGTGGAAGGCCGGGAAAATATCCCCGACAAAGGCGCCATCATCGTAGCGCCGAACCATAAGAGCTACTGGGATCCGCCGGTCATCGGCACCGCCGTCAATAACCGCGTGATTCACTACATGGCGAAGGAAGAACTTTTTAAAAATCCCATCTTCGGCTGGGTGATCCGCCAATTCGGCACCTTCCCGGTGAAGCGCGGCACCGTTGACCGCGCCGCTGTGCGCCAGGCCGTCCGTGAGCTGAAGACAGGAAATCCCCTGGGCATCTTCCCCGAAGGCACTCGCATCAAGAGAGAAGGCCTCGGCCGCTTCCACTCCGGCATGGCCTCCCTGGCCCTCATGACCGGCACCCCCGTGGTCCCGGTGGCCGTCATCGGCACCATGGACCTGCCGAAAAAGAATGGCCCCCTCGCCGTCCTCATCGGCAAGCCCATCGAAGTCAAGAAGGAACGCCCCACCGATGAAAAGGTGGCCGAGCTCAATGACATCGTCAAAGGGGAAATCCAGAAGATGATGGATGAGTATAAGAGTCGCGCGTGAGGTTGGTGGTTTTTGGTAATCAGTGATCAGTAATTAGTGATCAGGACGCGCTTTCCGCTCTCTAACCTCCTTCCTCTGGAAGGAGGAACGCCGCGAAGCGGTGGAGGTTGGCTTAGGAAAAGCCGCGTACCTTTCTTCAGGAAAAGGTGGGCACAAGATTTTCTGTTTCCTGCTCTCGGTGAAGAGAGCTTTCGGCTATAAAGGAAAACAGAAAAGCTTTCGCTGGAAATTAAAAGCGTACTGACTACTGACTACCGACCACTGATCACTAAACAACGATCGCTAATTGCCTTCTGCCTATTATTGAAAATATTTATTTCAAAAAGCAAGGCCCACTTATAGCGAGCCTTAGAAATTGAGAATTGTAATCATGGAAATTTATAAAGCCAGCGTCATGGGCTTCTGCTACGGCGTGAAGAGAGCCATGAAAATTGCGGAAAATGCTGCTAATTCCGGCATCAAGGCCGTGACCCTTGGGCCCATCATTCACAATCCGCAGGTGGTGGGGCGGCTGACAGATAGAGGCGTCCCGGCAGTAGAAAGTCTAGACGGCCTCACCGACGAAACTGTAATAATTCGTTCGCACGGAGTGGGCCCTTCGTGTTATAATATCCTTAAGTGCAAAAATCTGGCCCTTATGGACGCGACCTGCCCTTTCGTCAAGCGAAACCAGGAAATCACAAGGAAATTGGTGGCTGACGGAAAGACGGTCGTACTCATCGGTGAAAAGAAGCACCCGGAAATGAAGAGCGTAGCGGAGTGGGCAGTGGGACATTCCTTCCAGGTAGAAACCATGGAAGACGTAAAAGCACTTCCACCTATGGAAGAGGCTCACATCGTGACGCAGACCACATTTTCGGTGGCTTTGGCTGACCGGCTGATCGAAGCGATTCGGAAGAAGATCCCCAAGGTGTTCGTAAATAAATCCATTTGCGACGCCACCATGCAGAGACAGCAGGCAGCGCGTGAGCTGGCGAGAAGAGTAGATGTGATGATTGTCATCGGCGGGCGCAATAGCGCTAATACCGGTCGATTGGCAGAAGTCTGCAAAGCGGAAGGCGCGGCAGTCCATCATATCGAAACGGCGGAGGAACTAAAATTGGAATGGTTCCAAGGTCGGGACAAGATTGGCATCACCGCCGGTGCATCCACACCGGACTGGATCATAGAGGAGGTAGTTTGTATTATGGAAAACATGGAAGAAATGCTGAAACAGGAAGAAATGAACCTGGACGTGCATAAAGGTAGCGTCGTAGTAGGGGAAGTAGTAGACCTCTTCGACGACAAGGCTTATATCTCTTTCGGATATAAGACCGAAGCTGTGCTGCAGGCTCACGAATATTCCTTCCCGGCACCGGCATCTCTGAAAGATGTATTGAAGGTTGGCGACGAACTGCGCGTTCAGATCGTAAGCGGTGTCAAAGAAGACAGCACCATTTACGTTTCCAAGATTAAAGTGGATCGCCTGGCTGACTGGGACGTTGTAGAAGAAGCTTTCAACAACGGCGAACCGGTAGAATGCGAAGGCATCGAAGCTATCAAAGTTGGTCTGCTCGTTCAGCTGAAATCCCTCCGCGGTTTCATTCCGCTGTCCCAGGGGGATCTGCGTTTCGTTCACTCCCTGCAGGGGCTCGTAGGCCAGAAATTCCCGGCTAAGATCCTCGAAGTAGACCGCGCAAAGAACAGACTCGTACTGTCCCGCAAAGCTGTTCTCGAAGATCAGAGAAACAACGAAATGGACGAAATCGAAGCTGCTTATGAAAACGGCGACGTTCTCCAGGGTACCGTTAAAAAGATCATGCCATACGGCGCATTCATCGGTATCAATGGCGTAGAAGGCCTGCTCCACATCTCCGACATCTCCTGGAAGAAGATCGGCAAAGTGGAAGACGTTCTCAAACCGGAACAGGTAATTGACGTAAAGATCAAATCCTTCGACCGCGAAAAACAGAGAATCTCCTTCACCCATAAGGACTGCCTCCCGAATCCTTGGGAAACCGCAGTTACCGACCACGCTATCGATGACGTAGTACCGGCTAAAGTCGTAAAGATCCTCGAATTCGGCGTAATCGTAGAACTCGAAGACGGACTGACCGGCCTGCTCCACATCAATGAAATGACCGATGATCACAACAAAAAACCGGGCGACATCTGCCAGGTAGGCGATGACATCCAGGTCAAGATCATCAACATCGACGAAGCTCGTAGAAGAATCTCCTTCGGCCTCGTAGAAGCTCCGGCTCACGAATAATGATGAAATAAAAACTGCTGAGACTTGCTCTCGGCAGTTTTTTATTGCAATGAAGTAGTCGGTGGTCGGTAGTCGGTAGTCGGGCCTGCTCACCGCCGGTGCATTCAGGTTGACGCTCCCGCTATCATCCCCGCGTCTATTCAGCGAGAGTGGAAGCATGCTTACTGACTCGAAAGGTAAGCACGTACTGACCACTGACCACCGACCACCGACCACTGACCACTGACCACCGACCACCGACCACTGACCACTGACCACTGACCACTGATCACTGACTACTAATTACCGACCACCGACTACCGCCTCCCAAAATCCCCCTTGACTTTCTCCCCGCTCCATCATACAATTTTTTAGTATATAAAAATGGAAAAGTGTTGCCATGAATATGTTTTGTATAGAAAGGAAGGGGACAGATGAGCAAACCTCTCGTAGCGATTGTTGGCCGGCCGAATGTGGGAAAATCCACATTGATCAATGGACTCGCCCAGCGCCGCGTCTCCATTGTAGAAGATATCCCCGGTGTCACAAGAGATAGAATTTATTGTGATGTGAAATGGTTGGACCGGGAATTTACCTTGATCGACACCGGCGGCATCGAATTTAGAAATGAGAAGGACCAGATTTCCAGTGGCATCCGTCAGCAGGCGGAGCTGGCCATGGAAGAAGCAGACGTGATCCTCTTCGTGGTGGACGCCCGCGCGGGCCTCACCGCGGATGATGAGACCATCGCCGGCATCCTTCGCCGCAAGGAGAAACCCGTGGTGCTGGCAGTCAATAAAGTGGATAGCGAAAACCAGGAGATGGACATTTACGAATTCTACTCCCTGGGCCTTGGCGACCCCATCGGCATTTCCGCGGTGAACCGCCTCTCCTTCGGCGATCTCCTGGATCGCATCACCGAAGGCTTCCAGCCCCAGGACGAGGAAGAGTCGGAGGACATCATCCGTACCGCCATCGTTGGCCGTCCGAATGTAGGCAAGTCCACGCTGATCAATTCCCTCCTGGGCTACGAGCGCTCTCTGGTGGCTGACGAAATGGGCACCACCCGCGACGCGGTAGACTCTCTTTGGAATTTCAAAGGCAAGACCTTCATCCTGGTGGATACCGCCGGCATGCGCCGCAAGAGCAAAATCGACGAGCCTTTGGAAAAATACAGCGTCATTCGCTCCATCCGCGCCATCGATAATTGCGACGTAGCCATCTTCGTCCTCGACGCCGTAGACAAGCTCACCGAGCAGGACAAGAAAATTATCGGCTACATTCACGAAGCCGGCAAGGGCCTCCTCCTCTTCGTCAACAAATGGGACGCCGTGGCGAAGGAAACCAATACCATGGTGGAATTTGAAAAGGAAATCAAGAATGGCCTCCCCTTCGCCTCCTACGTGCCCATGCTTTTCGGCTCCGCACTGACGAAGCAGCGCATCCATCGCCTGGGCGATATGATTTACAACGTCGCCGAGCAGCAGAGCCTCCGCATCCCCACCGCCGTCCTGAATGACCTCCTGGAAGATGCGAAGATGGTGAACCCGCCGCCGTCCCACGCCGGCCGCGTCGCGAAGATTTACTACATGACCCAGGTAGGCATTCGCCCGCCTACGTTCGTCATGTTCGTCAACGATGCAGACCTGATCCATTTCTCCTACGTCCGTTTCATTGAAAATAAGCTCAGAGAATCATTCAGCTTCGAAGGCACCCCGATCCGTATCGTGGTACGAAGCAAAAAGGACGGTGGGGAAGAGTGATGGAATCCTGGATTTGGGTGGCCCTCGCCTATTTCATCGGCGCCATCCCAAGCGGATACATTATCGGACGCGTTTTCTATGGGGTTAATCTGAAAAAAGTAGGCAGTGGAAATATTGGCGCCACCAATGCCTACCGTGAGCTCGGCGCCAAAGCCGGAGCCATTGTGCTCCTCTGCGATTTCATGAAAGGCTTCACCGCCGTGCACCTTGGCGCGCCGGACCAGGACACTATCCTACTCTGCGCCCTCTTTGCCCTCATCGGAAATAACTGGTCCGTGTACCTGGGCTTCAAGAGCGGCAAAGGCGTAGCCTGCGGCGTCGGCGCCTTCGCCTACATCTGCTGGCCTGCGGTAGTTACCGCCTTTCTCGTGTGGCTCGCCATCTTCAAGTGGAAGCACATCGTTTCCCTAGGCTCCATCCTGTCGGCCCCCTTCGTGCCGCTGGTGATCTTCCTTGACGGAAAGCCTCTGGAATACGTAGCCTTCGCCTTCTTGGCAGCCTTCATCGTCATCGCAAAACACAAAGACAACATCAAGCGGCTTTTACGGGGAGAAGAAAAGCCGATTTCCAGGGAAAAGAGGAAATGACTATGAAAATAGCCATGATAGGAGCCGGCGGCTGGGGGACAGCCATGATGATTTCCCTCGCCGCGCGGCACGACGACCTGACCATGTACTGTAGAAATCCGGAAACTGCAGCTGCCATGACCAAGACCAGGGAAAACGCGAGCTACCTTCCGGGCTGCCGCATTCCCCACCACGTGAAAATCACCAGCGACTTGGACAAAGCCGTGAAGGACGCCGGCTGCGTCATCATCTGCACGCCGTCCATGGCTGTGGAATCCATGGCGGAAAAAATCGCGCCATCCCTCACAAAGGACGCCGTCCTCGTCTGCGCCTCCAAAGGCCTGGCCGACAACGAAGGCCATAGACTTTCCGAAGTTATCAAGGACAAAGTGGAAGGCATCACCGATCGCATCGTCATTCTCTCCGGCCCGAACCACGCCGAAGAAGTAGGTCGCGGTCTCCCATGCGCCACCGTTGCCGCCTCCGAAGTGCCGGAAGCCGTAGAAATCGTGCAGGACATCTTCATGAGCCCTGTCTTCCGCGTTTATCGCAGCGAAGACATCAAAGGCGTAGAATTCGGCGGCGCGCTGAAAAACATCATGGCCCTCGCTTGCGGCGTCCTGGACGGCATCGGCCTGGGGGACAACTGCCGCGCTGCTCTCATGACAAGAGGCCTCGTAGAAATGACCCGCTTCGGCGTTTACTTCGGCGCCGACATGACTACCTTCTTCGGACTCTCCGGCATGGGCGACCTGGTCTGCACCTGCACCAGCGTCCACAGCCGCAACCATACCGCCGGCATGATGATGGCCGAAGGCAAGACCGCCAAAGAAATCACCGAAGGCACGAACATGATCGTAGAAGGCATCCGCACCGCAAGGCTTGTCCACGACATCGCCAAGCGTGAACACATCGACATGCCTATCACCGAAGAAGTGTGCCACCTCATTGAAGGCGACCATTCTGCATTGGAAGCCCTGGAGCTCCTTATGACTCGCGCCAAGAAAGCCGAGTCAGAGACTTATCCGTCATAATGAAAAATCACGCAGCCGCCATTTGGCGGCTGTTTTTGTTTGAAGTAATCGGTAATCGGTAATCGGTGGTCGGGGCGCGAATAGCGATTGGCAAAGCTGATGGTGCTGCCTATATGCACATAAGAAATAGAAGATCAGAAAAATTAGCGGGAGATGTATTTTTATTCGTGGGCAGGGGGGCTACTTCTCTGAGGAGAAGTCGAAAGTTTCTAAAAATTTTATTTGTGAGCGGTTCGTAAATGGTGATATTATGAGGCTGGAGTTTAGGGGTTGCACTCTCGAGCAGAAGGTGCGGGCAGTGCGTAAAAATATATGATTATCCATGAGAGGAGAAATTTTATGCAAAAAAAGACAAAGAAGAGTATAAAGCTGGTGGCCGCGGTGTCCATGGCTCTTCTGGGCATGTCCTATGGCATGCTCGGCCAGGTAGAGGCTTACGGGACCAAAGAGAATCCGGAGAGCTACGATTCCTATAAAGAGAAAGAGAGCGCGATTACTGATAAGGATATCTATGTAGCGAAATATAGTGAAGGCGATGGCTATCTCGAAGGCTCTGCATTCAATGTCGGCAAGATGGCGGTCAAAGGCGGAGATAGCACCGATGCTTCCCAAGCCGGAGTAGCCATGGCTTGGGGTGTGAAAGCGGGGCAGAATGGCCTCAGCCAGGCTACTATCACCATCGGAGATAAGGAAGGCGCCACAGAAATCACCGGTGGCAAGGATAGTAGAGATGCCAAGACTCTTTCCGGGAAAGATGGTGCCAAAGGCGAGGACAAAGGCACGAGCCAGACCGCGCCGGAAAGCACGGATACAGATGGCGATGGCACGGTGGATCCAACGAAGGGTGAAGCCGGCACCGATGCAGTGGCCGGTGCAGCGGGCGGCGATGCGACGGGCTATGGCATTGTCCTCGGTAAGGGCAGCGATGTCACCATCCATGTAGTCAATAATACATTGGCGAAAAATGAATTCATCGTCACCGGCGGCCAAGGCGGCGATGGTGGTAACGGTGGTAATGGTGGTAGCGGTCAGAGCTTTGTTGCAACTACTGATAGCACCGGCAGCAGCGAAGGCGGAAGAGGCGGCGTCGGTGGCGATGGCGGTGCCGGTGGCGATGGCGGTGCCGGTGGCATGGGTGGTAAAGCAGAAGCATACTATATTGATGTAAAAAATAATACCGGCCTCACCATTGACCTGAATTACGATGATGCGAAGAGAGATACACAGACAGATATCGTGGCCAATGGCGGCGAAGGTGGTGACGGCGGTAATGGCGGCAAAGGCGGTGCCGGTGGCAGCGGCACGCCTGGCGGTCAGGGCGGCGATGCCGGTGATGGCGCTAAAGGTGGCGATGGTGGCGAAGCCATCGCTGCGGGCATGACCTTCTCCGGTGCTGATGGTCTTGTCATCCATGGTGATGGTTTTAATGTCAGCGCTACCGGTGGCACCGGCGGTGACGGTGGCAATGGCGGCTTCGGCGGCAAAGGCGGCGCAGAGAGCGCAGCTGCTACAGATGACACAAGTGGTACGGGTAGCAAGAGCAGCACTGCCGGCCGCGGTGGCGATGGCGGTGACGGCGGAAATGGCGGCAAGGCCACGGCCACAGCGCTGGCGATTTCCAATACCAAAAATGTGAACATCCAGATCGATACCATTACTGCCAATGCCACAGGTGGCAAAGGCGGCGACATTGGCACAGGTGGTGGAAATGGGGATGACATGCCCAGTGGCAGTGAGACACAGGTCGTTGCCATCTTGGCTGATGGAGATACAAGCGCTCAGGAAGAATCGGAAGCGGATGAAGGCAGAGGCAAGGCCGGCGAGAATGCCGGCATCGGTGGCAATGCGGTAGCCAATGCGGTATCGCTGGATGGCGCCACAGGCCAGATGACCGTGGAGTCCATCACGGCCACGGCTACGGCTGGCGCTGGCGGAAAGGATACACAGCCACAGTCGCAGCAGATCGGCAAGAATGGTTCATTGGCTCAAGCTCAGGCTTTGGGTTTCAAGAATACCACCTTGGAAATTCTGGGTGATAAGGATGCAGGAAATGGCATCACTATCCGTGCTGTAGCGCAGAATGCCAGTGGCATAGAGGAAACCGCTGACAGCGATGGAAATACAAAGACTTCCGGTGAGGATACAAATGTGATTGGCAATGTGGCTTTAGCGATTCACCAGCAAGGTGGTGCTATTTCCTATACGGCCAATGGCAAGCTGGCTGTATCTGCCGAAGCGACGGGCGATGGGCTTTATACTGATGAAACGACGAAGACAGCTGCTTATGCGAAGACAGAGTCTGATGCCTATGCGACGGCGCTGGAGCTGGAAGGCGGCAAGACCTCGATCGATGCCGATGAGGTGGCACTGTCTGCGAATACGAAAGCGGATAGAGATGGCATAAGCATGGCCTATACGGTCCACATCACCAAGGGAGGAAATCTGTATATCGATAGCACCGCCGGGGAAAGCTCTTCGGCTTCCGGAAATATTACCATCACCGCCGCTTCCGATGCGGGAGATGCCGGGAATGAACATATTTCTAAAGGCGTCGGCAGAGCTATCGCCATCAGCAATGTGGGCGACAAGGACGCCGGGGATAGTAGCCGCGATGCGATTACCCTCGTCACCGATGGTAAGGTGACCATTTCCGCGGAGCAGAAGAATAAAAACGCAGACAAGGATGATCCGCCGACGGGAGCCAAGGCAGTGATGGCAGCTAATACCGGAAACGATGCCGATGAGACCGCCTCTGTGGCTTACGCGGTAGAGCTTGCCGGCGCCGACATGACCATCGACGCATTGGATGGTATCGAGATTTCTGCGGCCAATGCGGCAGCAACGGATGGCGGCGAATTTGCGATCAAGGCGGAGGACTCTACCATTTCCCTCTATGGCGGAAAGGATGAGGATGCGATCAGCCTCAATGGGCAGGTACGCCTTCGGAATAAGAGCACCATGACCCTCAGAAGCTCCGGGTCTATCAATGCAGCTAAGGTCGGAACAACTACCGGCCAGGACTCTGGTAATTTGGAAATCGCGGACTCTACGCTGATTCTCCAAGAAGATGCGAAGACACTTAGTGTAGCAAACTCTATGGCCATGAATAATGGCACGGTCTTTTTCTTCGATGCGGCGAATCCGGATAGTACACAGGACAGCTACCGCAAGATCACTGTGGGTAATGGTGGCGTAGCCGTCGTGGGTGAGAATAATGAGCTATATGTCCGCACCAATAGCCTTGCCGGCGATGTGGGCGATTGCATCGAAACTACTGGACAGGTAAAAAAGGCAGATGGTGCTATTGGTGATGCCAAGGTGAAGATCAATGTCTTCGACGAAGGCATGAAGACCGGCTACGATGGGAAGGATGCCGTCGAACTGAATGACGGCAAGGGCATCACTATCATCAAGTCTGACAACGGCATCGGTGATGATGGTGATGTAGAGTACACCGCTGACGGCGTAGCATACGACAATGGTGTATGGTCCTATGAATACGATGCAGAAGTGAAAAAGGATGCTGATAAGAAAAACATAGTCCTCTCGAAAGTGACTATGACGAAGGCCTCGGCATCCTCTTCGCAGAAGACCGCAGCCGATGCGAACACCGCAGCTGCTGCTTCCGCCATCAGCTTCTTCGGTGCTGACGAGACCCTCCATGAAAGACTGGGAGACCTCCGCGCTGCGAAGGGCGAAAGGGAAAATGGTATCTGGGCGAAGTACGTAGGTGGCCGCCTGTCCGCTGACGGCATGGCCCGCGACGCAAAGGTGAAATACAATGGTGTAGAAATCGGTTACGACCACTACATCGGAAATAACTGGACCGTGGGCCTCGCCGGTGAATACATCGATGGCGACACCACCTTGACCGCCGGCAGCGGCAGCGTGAAGACGAAGGCCGGCGCTCTCTATGGCACCTGGCTGGGCGATAAGGGTCACCATCTGGACATCGTGGCGAAGGTCGGCAAGGTCGATAGCGAAACCCACTCCTTCGGTGGCACCATCGCGAACAAGATGGACGGCGACTTCGACGCCAATGCCTACAGCCTCTCTCTGGAATACGGCCGCAAGTATGACGTGGCAAATGATTGGTTCGTCACTCCGGCCGCTCGCCTGTCCTATGTCCACATGGGAAGCGCCAGCTACGATGTGAAGGCTTCGAGCAATACCATGCATGCAAAGAATGACTCCTTCAATAGCTTCCTCCTCCGCGCCGGTGCGAGAGCAGGAAAGAAATTCTCTGATCATGGCAGCTTCTACTTCAAGCTGGCTGCGCTCTACGACTTCGACGGCGACGTAGCTACTACTATTTCCGCTGATGGCAGAACTGCGAAATACGAAAACGACCTTGGTGGCTTTGGCCTCGAATACGGCCTTGGCCTTGACTACGCTTTCGGAAATAGCAGCCTCTACTTCGACCTCGAACGCATCAGCGGCGGTGACCTCGAAAAGGATTGGGGCGTCAACGTAGGCTTCCGCTATCAATTCTGATGGCGCGGTTGTGATCATTTTATAGCAAGAAATAAAAACTCCCGGGACTTTTGTCTCGGGAGTTTTTGCGTGCTTGGAGGTAGTCGGTGTTCGGTAATCGGTAGTCGGTGTTCGGTAGTCGGTAGTCGGGGCGCGATAGGCGGAAGAGGCAGCGGACGTGCTTAGGGCTGTAG
>CAVKMC010000018.1:0-14283 GCA_963657285.1 Agathobacter sp. | reverse complement strand
AGCAAAGAGAAATTTTTCAAAATCATGGCGCTCTTCATGCCGCTGCCGCTGCATTTGAAATCCATGGTGTAAAATGTGCCGGCCGGACGCTCCTCCCACAGGGGGACTGCGCCATTGGTTTCTATATTCACCTCGTAGCCCTCCTCGCCCAAGGCTTCGCAGATCGTGCGCAGCGGATGGAGCAGCGGCTCACCGCCGGTGAAGGTGATTTTCTTCCAGGGAAATTTATGAATAGCGCGGATGATTTCCTCGCCGGTCATGACGAAGGCCGCGTCGTCCAAAGAGAGCGAGTAAGCGGTGTCGCAATAGTTACAGCGCAGATTGCAGCCGGCGAAGCGCACGAAGATGGCCATGAGGCCCGTGCGTTTCCCTTCGCCGTCGATGCTGTCAAATATTTCCGTCACATGAAATAGCCCATCGTCATAGGCGTAATTATTTTTCATAGGTCGCTACATTTCCTTCCGTCTCCTGCACCGACACGCGGATGCAGTGAGGGATGCGGTCACAAAGCCACTTGGCGATATTCTCCGCCGTGGGATTGAGATCGCCTAAGACCTCATTGATCACATGGTGGTCGAACTGGTTCACGATTTCCTTGATCTTGCTGAAATCCACCACCATGCCGTTCTTGTCTAAGGTATCATTCTGCACGGTCACCGTGATGATCCAATTGTGGCCATGAAGATTCGTGCATTTGCTTTCATAATCCAGGTGCAGGAAATGAGCACCGGAAACTTCGATTCGTTTGGTTACTGTATACATAGGTTTCCTTTCATAGGCTAGAGGTTTAGTAGTCGGTGGTCGGTAGTCGGTAGTCGGGGCGCACTTGACTGCTTCAACATAGCTTGGAGCTTGGAGCCTGGAGCTTGGAGCTCCGTTAGCGACACTTGGCATTTAACTACGTTTCGGACAAGCGTGTAAAGCGCCTCGCGCCTTTACTGTTAGGCATGCTTACTGCCACTAGCCGAGCTCCAAGCTCCCAGCTCATAGCTCAAAGCTATGGCGAAGCAGGTAAACGCGTCCTTATCCCTTATCCCTGCTCGCTTATCCCTTAATTGCCGGATCACTAACCCCATTGGCCTTGAACGCCGCGGCGCGGTCGATGCAGGTGCCGCAGGTGCCGCAGGGGCGCTCGCCGCCTTCGTAGCAGCTCCAGGTGAGCTCGTAGGGTGTACCGAGAGCGAGGCCGGTCTTCACCACGCCGGCTTTATTCATTTCCGCGAAGGGAAATACCAAGTGCACCTTGCCGTAGGTGCCGATGGAAATGGCATCGCCCATAGACTTCAGGAAGGGCTCGCTGCAGTCCGCATAGGCATCGCCGGCCGCGTCATCCGCGTGGGCGCCGATGTAAATGTCCACATCGTCCTCCTCAAAGAGGCTGGCCGCCAGGGACGCGGCGGTGGAGAGCATGAGGCCATTCCTAAAGGGCACATAGGTGGACACCTTCCCCGCCCCATTCTCCTCGATCTGCTGGGCATAGCTCTTGTGCACGATTTCCTCTGTGGAATTTGCCAGGAGCGAGCAGTTGGAGTATTGGAAAATCGAAGACAGGTCGAATTCATAATGCTTCAGGTGGTAGTACTCCGCCACCGCCCGAGCCGCCAGGATTTCCTTCTCGTGCTTTTGTCCATAAAAAATAGAAGCAGTCACTACATTCTCTGCTCCCAGTCTGTCTACCGCGAGGGATACGCAAGTGGTGGAGTCCACGCCCCCGCTGGATAATATAATCGCTTTTTTCATATTTCCTCCGTTTTTTAAAGTTGGTGCGCAGATGACAACTGGAATGCTTTATCTGCACATTATAGCACGGCGGACGGCGAGGGGCAAATGGGATTTGCGACAAGGGATAAGGGCTGCTTACCTGCTTGGACATAGCTAGGAGCTATGAGCTTGGAGCTGGGAGCTCGGCTAGTGGCAGTAAGCATGCCTAACGGTAAAGGCCCGAGGCGCTTTACCCGCTTGTCCGAGACGTAGTTAAATGCCAAGTGTCGTTAACAAAGCTCCAAGCTCCTAGCTAAAAGCTCCTAGCTATAGCGAGGCAGGTACGCGGTCCTTATCCCTTAGCCCCTATTCCTTATCCCTTGCAGTCTGTATAATAGAGAAAATCCACCGAAAGGAGCCCACCCCTATGTCCCACTCCACCATCCTCTTCCCCGAAAAAACCGGCGCCAACGATTCGCCGATCCCGCTCTATGTGTACCGCCCCGCTTCCTGGCAGGAGACGGATCCCATCTTCATCGCCTTCTCGGGCTTCAACCGCAACGCCGCCGGCTATATCCAAAGGCTCTCTGCTCCTGCTGAGAAATATCGCATGGTGGTGGTGTGCCCTGATTTCACAGCGGAGAAATATCCCGGCGCCGCTTGGTACCAGGAAGGCCACATGATTGACAGTGATGACGTAGGCGGCGTGATCCAGCCAAAAGAAAGCTGGACCTTCTCTGCCGTGGATCGGCTCACGGAGTTTGTACAAAGCGAAATGAAATCCAAGGGAAATATTTTTCTCTTCGGCCACTCCGCCGGCGGGCAGCTCATGCATCGCTACAGCCTTTTCGCTGAGCACCCCACCGCCGACGCCATTCTCTGCGGCAACTCCGGCTGGTTCACCATGCCGGACTGGGAGATCCCATTTCCTTACGGCCTCCAAGGCCTCCCCTACCTCGATGCGGAGCTCGCCCGCGCGCTTTCAAGAAACGTGGTGCTCTTCATGGGCGGCGATGATATTTCCAGAAAGAAACCCTTCCGCGACACCCCCGAAGCCGACGCCCAGGGGCTGAACCGCATGGAGCGGTGCAATAATTATTTCCACATGGCTGAGGCCGAAGCCCACCGCCTCGCCGTCCCCTTCCACTGGCAATACGCCGTCATCCAAGGCGCCGCCCACCAGGGAGGGAAGATGGCGGAAGGGGCGATGGGATGGGTACGAAGATGCCAAGGGCAGAGCGCATTTGACTGCTTTCGCCATAGCTAGGAGCTTGGAGCTAGGAGCTTGGAGCTCTGTTAGCGACACTTGGCATTTAACTGCGTTTCAGGCCAACGGGTAAAGTGCCTCGCGCCTTTCCTGTTAAGCATGCTTACTGCCACTAGCCGAGCTCCAAGCTCCCAGCTCATAGCTCCTAGCTATGGCGAAGCAGGTAAGCATGCTTCATACCTTGAACCGCAAGTGCTCTCCCTGTATAATAGAAATCACAGAAAAGAAATCGTTTGTCCATGGAGGAAAGTATATGAGAGGCGGAGACGCGGACGAATTTATTGATTTTATGAACGATGGCGAGGCTTCGGTGCGATACAAGAGCTATGTGTATCGCTTCTCCGGATTGAAACACCATTCCGGCCGCGGCATGTATCGCATCAGCATAGAGAAATATCGCTTCACCAAAGAGCCCTTCGAGGAATTCATGGAGCTTGTCTACCACTACGAGTCCGACGACGAGGAGGATGTGCTGAACCATCTCTCCGAGGACATCCTGTGGGACGGCAAGAGCTTCTATGATCTGGAAAAGGCACTGACCTGGATCGATTGGTAGGATTGGTAAAAAAGCCGCAGGCGCGAAAATGGCGCTTGCGGCTTTTTTGTGCTTAAAGAGGAAGCATGCTTACCTGCCTCGCCATAGCTTTGAGCCCGGAGCTTGGAGCTTTATTGGAGTCCGGTAAGCATACTCAGCAGGTACGCGCGTGTCCCCAGGCTTCACCGCCAAGCATGCCTACTGACGCTAACCGAGCTCCAAGCTCCCAGCTCATAGCTCCTAGCTATGTCGAAGCAGGTACGCGCGCTCTCGTCATCTCTTCATCGCAAAAGAAAAGCAGCCTCTCGGCTGCTTTCTTTATTTTTCTTAGTCCTGGGGACGGATGACGACGTATCTGTACGGTGCTTCGCCTTCGGACTCGGTGACCACGCTGTGGTCATCCTGGAGGGCCAGGTGAATGATGCGGCGTTCACCGGCGGCCATCGGTTCGAGGCGGACCTCTTCGCCTGTGCGTTTCACCTTGCCTGCCAGTCTCTTAGCCAATGCTTCGAGGGTGTCCTGGCGGCGTTCTCTGTAGTTTTCTACGTCGAGAAGGACGAAGTAGTGGTGACGGAAGGATTTCCCGGCAGCCAGGTTTGTCAGGTACTGGAGAGCGTCCAGTGTCTGGCCGTGCTTGCCGATCAAAATGCCCAGGCCGTCACCGCAAAGGTTGATGTGGATCCGTTCCTCGTTCATCATGCATTCCATGGTGACGGAAAGGCCCATGCCTTTGAATACGCCGGCGAGGAATTCCTTCGCTTCGTCAGCGGTCTTCTTCTGCTCGTCTGCATTGAAGGCTGCTTCTTCGCGAGCCGTTTTTTCTTCTACGGCTTCTGCGGGTGCTGCCGGAGCTTCGACGGCCGGCGCTTCTACGGGAGCCTCGGGGGCGGCCGGCTCCTCGGCGATTTCTTCTGCCGGTGCTTCTTCGACGGGAGCGGGAGCTTCTACAGGAGCCGGAGCTTCGATGATTTCTTCTACGGCCGGTTCTTCATCGGGAGCGGAAATATCGACGACCGCCATTTTCTTGAACATACCAAAGAGGCCAGCGGAGGGCTGCTCTACCACATGGACGATCGCTTCTGCGCGGCTGATGCCGAGCTGTTCTAAGCCCTGCTGAACGGCACCTTCGATTGTTTTTGCTGTGATTCTGACTGTTCTCATTTTTCATCAGCCTCCCCGGTTTTTGGCGACTCACTCTTCGGCGCTTCGGTAGCGTCTTTTACAGGAGAAGCCTCTGCCTTGGGGGCTTCTTTATTTTCTTTGTCAGCGTCATCGGCCGTTTTCTTCACGACCTTCTTGATGACTTTCTTACGGATAATCTTTTTCTTCTTCACTTCAGCTGCCTGCGGCTGATTTTCACCGTGGACAGTCAAGGTGCCTTTGGAAGCAGATTTTCCGAAAAGGCGTTCCTTCATTTCTCCGCGATACATGATAGTCTGCTGCACCAGCTGGTACAGGTTGCAGACGATCCAGTAAATGACCAGGCCGCTCGGGAAATTGAGGGACATCCAGCCAATCATGACAGGCATCATGAGAAGCATGGTCTTTTGATTGCTCGGAGCATCCTTCGGCGTGGTCTGCCAGGAAATAATGAAGGTGGAAGCTGCGGAAAGAATCGGCAGGAGATAGGTATCATCCGGCACAGCCAGACTTTCCAGCCACAGGAAGCTTTCGTGGGCCGGGTCATAGGCAAATCCCTGCAGCGCATAGTAAATGGAAACCAGGAACGGCATCTGGATGAAAAGCGGCAGACAGCCGGAGAGCGGAGACGCTCCATTTTCCTTGTACAGCTTTCCCATTTCCTCGCGGAGCTTCTGGGGATCGTTTTTGTATTTCTTCTGAATCTTCTGCAGCTCCGGCTGAATGGCCTGCATGGCCTTCATGGAACGGATCTGTTTCAAAGCCAGTGGCAAGAGCAGCGTCTTGATCACGATGGTCAGGACGATGATCGCGATGCCGTAGCTTGGAAATCCCATGCTTTCCGTCACTTTGTAGCAGTACTCCAGGCAGACACGCATGATTTCCGCCAGGAAGCCTACAAAGGTCGAAAGAATCGGAATCTGAAAATCACTCATTGTGTACTCCTTATACGGCCTACATTGCAGCCGCTAATACCCGGGCCTTCTAAATTTCAATGGCCCGGTGAGTTTTGGGGACTTTTGTTATGGGGAAATAGCCTTGTTAGTAAATAGTGATCAGTGATCAGTAGTCAGTGGTTGGGCACTTTTACCTGCTTCGTCATAGCTATGAGCTTTTAGCTAGGAGCTTGGAGCTCTGTTAGCGTCTAGTAAGCATGCTTAGCGGAAGCGCGCGTCTCTAACGCATGGCACGCCTACTGCCTCAAAAAAAGCTCCAAGCTCCTAGCTCCAAGCTCAAAGCTATGAAGAAGCAGGCCGCTAGCCGCTCTACTCACCACTAAAAAAAGCAGCCTCTTCACGGCAACGGATCATAGCCGCCCTTGTGAAAAGGGTGACACTTCAAAATCCGTCTAATCGCGAGGTAGCTGCCTTTAAGGGCTCCATATTTTTGAAGCGCCTGCAGGGCGTATTCGCTGCAGGTCGGGTAGAAACGACAGCAAGGAGGCTTCAAGGGCGAAATAAAAGCTCTATAGAATCGAATGAGACCGATCAATAGCTCTTTCATTTTATTTCTCCAGAATTCCGGCTTTACGCCACAAGGAAAGGATCGCTTTCTCCGCTTCCTGATAAGTCGCCTGCGTCAGGAAAGCTCCTGCCAGCATGACCACCTCGAAGTGAGGCGAAAGCTCACCGCGATGAAGCCGATAGACTTCCTTCATGAGCCGGCGGGACCGGTTGCGCGCGAAGGCGTGGCCGATCTTTTTCGTCGTCACAAAGCCGAGGCGGGTCTCCTCTCTGCGGCTCTTCACCACATAGCAAAGCCCGGCCCGGTTGCTGAAACGTTTACCGGATCTGTAAATCCTACGGTAATCCCTGTTCTGTCTGATGCGGGAATCCTTCGGGAGCTTGTAGCTCACCTTCTCCCCGCTTACGTCTTGATTAGGCACTTAATACCTTTCTGCCCTTTGCTCTTCTTCTCTTCAGAACAATACGGCCTGCTTTTGTTTTCATACGAGCGCGGAAACCGTGGGTCTGTTTTCTCCAATGGTTGTTCGGCTGGAATGTCATCTTTGCCATGTATAAACACCTCCTTACATCGGTTTGTGCTATTTTCGTGCACCATAACAGAATAATTATATCTAAGTCATAGGAGCATGTCAAATAAAAAAGTGAGGAGGAGAAACAGAGACTCGCGTACCTGCTTCGCCATAGCCAGGAGCTTTCAGCTAGGAGCTTGGAGCTTTACTGGAGTCAGACTTGGCGGTAGTGTCTGCGGGCACGCGCATTCAGCAGCGTCACAACTATAACAAAGCAAGAAATCGCAGCTTGCTACATGAATCTACTGCCGAGCATGCCTATTGACTCCAATGAAGCTCCAAGCTCCCAGCTCATAGCTCCTAGCTATGACGAAGCAGGTACGCGCGTCCTGATTTCAAAACTCGCACCGCTTTCCAATTTGTGCGGCGCACCACCACTCCTCACTTCTCACTCCTCACTTTAAACCTTCCCCGCCATTTCCACCGCCCAAGCGGCTGCCGCTTGGAAATCGGCTTCATTCGGATGCTTCTCTGCTTCCTCGAGGCGCGCTAGGCGCTCGGGAGTCAGGGGATGGACCTCGGCGGCGTGGTCGCTTCTCTTGCGGATGTGGAAGGAGTGGACCCGCCCCTGGCAGATGAAGGTGCCCACGCAGGTGCTTGACTCCGGAAGAAGCGCCGCCGCATTGGCGAGGTAGGACTTCGCGGCGTCCGAGTCCGGCCAGGCGCCGACGGTGGCAAAGATAGCGACCCGCTTGCCCTCGATGGATGCCAAGGTCTTCTGAGCAATAGGATCCGCGCCGCGGCGATAGCCCCAGAAGCCTACGAATACCAGGTCATAGGAAGAAAGGTCGTTTCCCTGTCGGCCCTCTTCACAAATTTCCTTCTCGCCCGGAAGCGCTTCATAGATCGCCTCGGCCACAACCTTCGTATTTCCCGTGCGGGATGACCAAAGAACTAGAGATTTCATGTTGTTCCTCCTTTGCTAACCAGCGATAGGGGAATCGGGACATTCTTACCTGCTTCCTCATAGCTTTGAGCTATGAGCTTGGAGCTTGGAGCTCTGTCAGAGGCAGTAGGCAACTTAGACCTCAGAGCCATAAAGCACACGCGTCCTCCCCCGTTGCTCCTTTCCATCATCTCATTTCCCTTTCTGTTTGTCAAAGTTGACAGAGGTGGATAGGGTCACTATGATGGAGAAAAACGAGGTAAGACGCCTACATCTAAAATTAGGAGTTAGGAGTTAGGAGTGGCGGTGCGGCGCACAAATCAGAAAGCGCCGCAAACTTTGAATATCATCACACTTAGCGGCTTTCTCATAGCTGGGACGAAGCAAGTCTACGCGTCCTAATTTCAAAACTCGCGCCGCTTTACGAATTGATGCGGCGCACCACCACTCCCCACTCCTCACTCCTCACTTACAGAGTCGTTTCCTATACCTTTTAACCAAACAGAAAGGAGGCCCCCATCATGCGCCGTTGGATCATGCACGTGGACATGGATGCATTCTTTGCGTCCGTGGAGCAGAGAGACTTCCCCGAGCTTCGGGGAAAGCCGGTCATCGTGGGCGGGAAGAGCCGGCGGGGCGTGGTGGCCACGGCTTCCTACGAGGCCCGGCGCTTCGGCGTGCACTCGGCCATGCCCATCACGAAAGCGAAAGAGCTTTGCCCTCACGGCGTCTTCGTGGTGCCCCGCTTCGACGCGTACCGAGAGGCGTCGGAGGAAATCCACGAGATCATGCTCCACTACGCAGATGCTTACGAGCCGATTTCCTTGGACGAAGCGTTTCTGGATATTTCCGGCATGGGGAGCCAGTATCCCACCTTGGGCGCCATTGGCCGGGCCATCAAGAAGGAAATCCGGGAGAAGGTTCATCTCGTGGCATCGGTGGGCATCGGGCCCAATAAATTTCTGGCGAAAATGGCCAGCGACATGGAGAAGCCCGACGGCCTCACCATCATCCCCTACGGCAGGGAAAAGGAAATCCTCGCGCCTCTTCCCGTCCGGCGTCTGTGGGGCGTGGGCGAGGTGACGGAGAAAAAGCTGCTCGCCGCCGGATACCGCACCATCGGAGACATCCAAGAGGCAGCGCCCAGCCGGCTCAAGGAGCTTCTAGGAAATCAGGGCGCATTCTTAAAGCAACTCTCCTTTGGCATTGATACTCGGCCCATCGAGGCCACGCGGCAAATCAAATCCATCGGCGATGAGTCCACCTACGACGAGGACCTGACGGACCGAAAGAGGATCGAAAAGGAAATCGCCATGCACGCGGACATCGTGGCCCGCCGTCTGCGGAAGCACGACCTCTTTGCCCGCACCATTTCCCTCAAGGTCCGCTTCGCTTCCTTCCAGACCGTCATGCGCAGCCTCTCCCTTGAGGAAGGAACGAATCTCCAGGAGGACATCGACCGCGCCGCCCTCACTCTCCTCTCCCGCATCCCCATCCACGAAGGCATCCGCCTCCTGGGCGTCACCGCGTCAAACCTGGGGCCGCCCATTTCCATGGGCTCCCTCTTCTCCGAGGAAAGCGAAAAACGCGCCCGCGCCGCCAAGGCCATGGACGAGATCCAGGCGAAATTTGGGAAGAAGGCATTGCAGAAGGGATTTTGGATCGATTGAGCATGAGGTAGCGTGCTTACCTGCCTCGCCATAGCTTTGAGCTTTGAGCTAGGAGCTTGGAGCTTTTTTAATGTCAGTAGGCATGCTATACATTAAGAAAGCGATTGACTCAGTGCTTTCTCAGAGGAATTGAGTCTCAGCCAAGCTTGCTCGCTGGACGCTAACAGAGCTCCAAGCTCCAAGCTCCTAGCTCAAAGCTATGGCAAGGCAGGTAAGTACTCCTTATTTCGATTTGCCATTTGCGCTATAATAGAATCATATCAACAACGAAAGAGGTGTTCTTATGATTAACCAAGAACGAATCAAAAATACCTTCACCGAATTGGTGAAGATGTACACGCCCAGCAAGGGCGAGCGGGAGGTGTGCGACTATCTGAAGAAGAAGCTCCGCACTCTCGGCGCTTCCAAGATTGTGGAGGACAATGACGGCTCCGTGAACGGCGGCAATACAGGAAATCTCATCGCCACCTTCAATGGCAACGCGCCGGGACTCCCCTCCATCGCCCTCACTGCTCACATGGACTGCGTGGAGTGCTGCCAAGGCATCGAACCCATCCTTGAGGACGGCGTCTTCCGTTCCAAAGGAAATACGATCCTCGGCGGCGATGACAAAGCCGGCGTGGCTGCCATCCTCGAAGGCCTGGCCGCTATGAAGGAAAATTATATTCCCCACGGAAAAATCACCGTCATCTTTACCGTACAGGAAGAAATCGGCCTCTACGGCTCTCGAAACATCGAAGAGAAATACATCCAGGGTATCGACTTCGGCTACGTCCTCGACGCCGACGGCCCTGCCGGGTCCGTTTACAACGCTGGTCCCTCCCAGTACACCTTAAGCTTCATCTGCGAAGGCGTGGCCGCTCACGCCGGCATGGCGCCGGAAAAAGGCACCAACGCCATCGCCATGGCCGCTGCCGGCATCGCCGCTTGCCCTACCGGCCGTATCGATGAGGAAACCACCTGCAACATCGGTACCATCAAAGGCGGCACCGCCAGAAACATCGTCCCGGACTACTGCGAAGTGGTAGCCGAAGCCAGAAGCCGCAGCAGCGAAAAGCTGGAAGCTCTCGTAACGCAAATGGAAAATGCTTTCATCGAAGCCGCCAAGAAATTCCCCGAAGGCCATCTGAAAATCCAGAAAGAAAAATCCTACGACGCCTTCCATATTTCCGAAGACGAACCGGCCCTCAAGCTCTTCGCTCGCGCAGCCAAAGCCATGGATAAAGAAATGAAGGTCGCCAAGAGCGGCGGCGGCAGCGACGCCAACTGGTTCGGCACCAAAGGCTTCCCGGCCCTCTTAGTCGGCGTAGGCATGACCGACTTCCACACCAACAAGGAAAGCCTCAAGGAGACAGACCTCTACGACGCAGGACTTCTGGTGTATAAGATCATTGAGGAAGAGAGTCATTTAGGCGGGCATTAAAAGGCTTGCGTTTTAGTAATCAGTGATCAGTGATTAGTGATCAGTACGTGTTTAACTGCTCAGTCAAATACGCCCAGTAAAAAAGCACCGATTCTTCGGTGCTTTTTATTTGCAAAATATGATATAGTATAGCTAAGGTGCCATCAGCAAGCACGGTAGTGATTTGTTTTCTGCCCCCGCGTTCAAAAAACAAAGGGGATGATGCCAATGACTGCATATGATTTTTTAACAGTTGTGGTTTGTCTCACTCTTTGTGTGATCGCCATAAACAAATAAATCCATTTCATTCATTTCCACCAACAGAAAAACCGCCTACCTCTCCAAAGCACGGCGGTTAATCTGTTGAACTTTTGAGGGGGCCAACCGTTACCGTTTGGCGCCTTTTCTATTTCCATTATAACATAAGAAATTAGCTTGTCCAATTTTTAATTTCCAAATTCATCCTTCCCATCCTTCGGCTCGGTGGGCTTGGCGTATTTGATCTGCTGGCAAATGCATTTATCCTTCAGCTTGTAGAGCTCCGGCATGAAGTCCATGATTTTATTGAAGGTATCATCGTTGATGGAGTACCGAGTCCAAAGGCCATCACGGCGCGCATTGACCACCCCGGATTCGATCAGAATCTTCATGTGATAGGATAGGGTAGACTGAGACAGGGTGAAATTGGAAAGAATGTCGCAAGCTGCCATCTCGCGGCAAGAGAGCATATCGATCACCCGAAGGCGCGTCTCATCGGACAGTGCTTTGAAAATAGCAGCAAACTCTTTGTAGCTAGGCTGGTATTCCATGGACAAACCTCTTTCTAGTGGAAGGAAAATAAAATCGGTATATCTATATATGTAGATTTATTTTAAACCACGAGATTGATGATGTCAATTCGATGCGGAGGGTTAGTAATTAGTAATTAGTGATTAGTGATCAGTGATCAGTACGCACTTGATTGCTCAGTCAAATACGCCGAATTTTATCCTCAGAAGAAAGGTTTCATGCATCAGCTCACTTTCGCCAAATGCGTACTGATCACTAATTACTAATCACTCCTCTTTCTTAAACGTCCAATACCTGGGCACGAAGATGTCCTCAAAGAGATTGATGGCGAAATTGTCGGTGAGGCCGGAAATATAATCGATGGCCGCGATGGGGACATTGCCATCCGCCAGGCGCAGCTGCTTGGCGGGAAGCCTTTCTTCGAAATAATTTTCCTTGGCATCCTTCTCTGTGTAGTAGGAGAAAAGCATTTTCACCACATTGCTGCCCCGATTTCTATCGGGAATGAGATTCTTTGACATGTACACCGCGTCGAACATGAATTTCCGAAAATCCAAAAGGATGCGGTCGCCCTTCTCGCACATGTGAATGCCGTCCGTCTCGCTCTGCATGGAGTGCTCCACCACGTCGGTGACCATGGCGGTGATCATAGAGGAATGGGTGGTGCCGATGTAGTCCTTGATTTCAAAAGGAATGTCGGATGCAGAAATCAGGCCCATGGACTCCGCGTCCTCGTAGTCATGGCAGAGGTAAGCGATGCGGTCGGCGTACTTGATGAGTGAACCTTCCAAAGTGCGGGCCTTGAGCCTGCCGCAATGGTTCAGCATGCCGTCCAAGACTTCGGCCGTAAGATTCAGCCCCGCGCCGTCACGCTCCAGTTTCTCGGCAATGCGGACGCTCTGCTCGTTGTGCTCGAAGTGTCCATAGATTTCCTGCAGCGCCTGCTCGCCTACGTGGCCAAAGGGCGTGTGCCCCAGGTCGTGGCCTAGCGCGATGGCCTCCACCAGGTCCTCATTGAGACGAAGAGCCCGGGCCATGGTGCGGCCGATCTGCGCCACCTCCAGCGTGTGAGTCATGCGGGTGCGGTAGTGGTCCCCCTGCGGCGCGATGTACACCTGGGTCTTGTGCTTCATCCGCCGGAAGGAATTGCTGTGCAGGATCCGGTCCCGGTCCCTTTGGAAATCCGTGCGCAGCGGATCCTTCTCCTCCTCCCGCTTCCGCTTCGCCTCGCGAGTAAAGAATGCGCGCTCGCAGAGCAAATATTTCTCATTCTCTTCCGTTCGTTCTCTAGGGTTCATGGGAATGCCTCCTTCTTGGTTATCATTTTAGCAAAAGGTAGAGGAGAAACGCTAGGAGTAAAAGGGATAAGGATGCGTTTGACTGCTTCGCCATAGCTAGGAGCTTTTAGCTTGGAGCTTGGAGCTCCACTCGTGTCTTTAGACATTTAACTACATTATGCAAAAGTAAACACTCGTACCCACACAAACTTCCATGTACAATTCGCCTACCGTCCCTACCAAAGCCGCTTGCTATATCAAAACAGGTGTGCAAGTGCTCCATATTTCTGCCACAAAGCATGCCTACTGCCTCTATCAGAGCTCCAAGCTCCAAGCTAAAAGCTCCAAGCTATGTCGAAGCAGGTAAGCGGGCCGACTACCGACTACCCATATTAAAAGCCGCCCAATGGGCGGCTCTTCTTAATACTTATCTCCGTAGATTTCTTTATTTCTCTGCACAATGGCCATGATGCGGCTGGCGGTTTCTTCGATGGCCTTATTCGACACGTCGAGGACCTGGCAGTGGAGCTGGCGCATGATTTCCTTCGCGTAGGACAATTCGTCTTCGATGCGAGAGATGTCGGTGTAGTTCGCAGTGCCGGAGAAGCCCAGGGCTTTCATGCGTTCGCTGCGGATGGTGTTCAGCTTGTAGGGATCGATGATGAGGCCGATCAGGCGGTACGGCGGTACGCGGAAGATTTCTTCCGGCAGCGGCACCTCCGGTACGAGGGGAAGATTCGCCACCTTGAGCTTCTTGTGGGCCATGTACATGGAGAGCGGTGTCTTCGACGTGCGGGATACGCCGATCAAAACCACGTCGGCCTTGGTGAAGCCGGAGGGGTTCTTGCCGTCATCGTATTTCACTGCGAATTCGATGGCTTCCACTTTTTTAAAATATTCCTCGTCCAGCTTGTGGATGATGCCGGGCTTCATTCTCGGTTTGGTCTCGGTGATGGTGCCCACCATATTCATCATGGGCCCAAGAATATCCACGTAGCGCACGTGGTTTGCTTCTGCGATGCGTTCGAAGGTGGCACGAAGGTCCGGGCTCACTAAGGTATGGCACACCACAGCGCCATGCTCAGCAGCTTCCTCGACGACCTTCTGGATCTGTTCCGCATGGCGGATGAATGGGACTCTCACCACGTCGATGTCTTCATCGAACTGGCTAATCGTCGCCTTGGCTACACTCTCTGCAGTTTCTCCTAAAGAGTCGGAGACTACATAGACTTCAGGTATTTTAGACAAATGAATGCCTCCTTTGGATTTGGAATTTAAAGTTCGAGGGTTAGTGATCAGTAATTAGCGGTCAGTAATTAGTACGCGCTTAGCGGAAGCGAGTCGATGTATGCGCACCTTCTTCGTTGATAAGGGACGCCACATTTGACTGGACAGTCAGATTCGCCCTGACCACTAATTACTGACCACTGATCACTAATTTCTAATTACTAAACCGCTAGCGTATTTCCCGCTTTATTTACCGCTTCCTCTGCCCCAGGTCCAGGAAGAGTCTTGTGATATTGGTTTTGGAAATACGACCGCAGAGGCAGAATTTTTTCTCGCCGTCCACGTCCTGGAAGG
>CAVKMC010000017.1:0-14360 GCA_963657285.1 Agathobacter sp. | reverse complement strand
TGAGGAGTGGAGGTGCGGCGCACAAATTAAGAAGCGCCGCAAGTTTGAAAAGTCATCGCGCTTTCCTGCTGCCCCACTACCGGTAACCGTTTACCGTATAACCGATTACCGACTCTTTTGTTGCTAGCGGGAAATGGAGCACTGCCCTGTTTTGGTGTAGCAGTTTACATGCTAAGCTCCCGCGAGCCGAAGCATGCGCGGTGAACGGTTACACGGTAAACGGTTACCGGTAGTGGGAAAGCAGCCAAACGCTTTTAGCCATTTCAAAACTCGCGCCGCTTTCCAATTTGATGCGGCGCTCCACCACTCCTCACTCCTCACTCCTAATTTCTCACTTTAAAGGATCGCGTCCCGATTACTGACTACAAATTTCTTCCACTGCCCATTCCACTTCATCTCTTGGAATCCGCTCTTGCTCCAAGCGCCAGCCGTTTTCGCAGGCCAGCTGCCAGGCCATTTTTTCTGTGACCGTGAGGTTTTCTGGGATGTGATGGGTATTTCCTGTGTCCCTGATTTCCTTATCCACGAAGGAGGAAAGGGTGGTGCGATCCATAAGGAAGGAGTGCACGTGGCCGGGCGGGAAGAGGCTCCGAAGGTCGCTCAGGATTTGGAAGCCGTCGCTGTCGAGGTCGCCCCAGTAGTAAATTTCTTTTTCCGAAAGCCAAGAGGCGGCCTTCGCCATTTCCAGAACCCCGTAGCCCATGCCGAAAAGGATCAGGCTATCCTCGGCCTCGGGGAAGGTGAAGCCATTCACTTTATTTTCCGTGATGAAGACCCGGCGGTGCGGCGGGCGAAAGGCTCCGATTTCATCCTGCGAGAGGAAAAGCTTCGACACGCCGCAAAAGGTCATAGTTTTATCCAAGCTTCTGACGCCGATGGACGCCACCGGCACCGAGGAGACGAAAAGCTTCTCCATCAGCGCTTCTGTATTCTCCGCCGGATTCTCCGGGAAGAGCGCATTCCACAGAGTGCGCACCAGGAAGCTGTGATTTTCCAGAAATTTCGTATCCACCCCGGGGATGGCCATTTCACGAAGGTAGCCTTCCTTTTGCTCCTGCTTTTTCATGAAATCCCCGATGGCCATGCACTTGGGATAGAAGCCTTCGTCATAGATGCGAAGGAAATACTTGATGCACCAGTCCCGAAGCTCCGGCAATTTCCTTTCGATGTCTCCCAGGATTTCCAAAAATTCTTTTTTCTTTGGCTTCAGCCCAAGGTAGGCAAAGATATCCTCCGGCTTTGCAAAGGTAATGCGGTAGCAGAGGGACTGCCGACCGAAGCCGACGGTCGTCTTCTTTCTCTCCTCTGCCTGCCACAGTGGATGGCCGTCGGTATCCTTCGGCGGCTTTTTCCAAAAATCATTCCAAGAGAGCATAGCCGCCCAGGTGTCCGTGAGGCCATCCAGCATTTTCAAGGACACCCGAAGGTAAGGCGCCTCCCAGGGCGTCACCAGGGCTTCATAAAGCTTGCCGCTACTCTCTAAGCGCTCCAGCTTCTTACGGAGCGGCGCTTCAAATTCGCTTTTCTTCATGGCTGCGGAATTCCTTCCTGTACTCGCCGATGGTCATGTTCCGAAGCTCCGACTGCCGCTTGTCATTCTGGCTCACGAAGCCTAAGTGGGAAATGAATGGCTCGATGGTAGGGATTTTCGCCAGCGGCGTCACCACCAAGAGCTGCAATCCCATCTTGCGGAAAAGCTCTAAGCCAAACCGCGCGGACTCATCGGAGCTCTTCAGGAAGGCTTCATCGATGGCAGTGAAGCGGAAGGTGGGAAGGCGCCGGCTTCCTACGATGCCAAAGCTGTAAACGAAGCTAGCCGCCAAAATGGTGTAGGCCAATTTTTCCTTCTGCCCGCCGGACTTACCCGACGAGTCAGTGTAGTGCTCGAATTCCTCGCCCCAGCTGCCATCGCTCTGACGGATGCGCTCGGAGACAGCGAAGGTGTACCAGTTCCGCACGTCGGTGACCATGGCGGTCCAGCGGCGATCCTCCTCCGCATGACCCACCCGACCGCCGCTGAAGCGGTCCAGGATTTTTTCGATTTCCAAAAACTTTTCTTCATTGTATGTATCGTCGCTGCCGGAGAGGGAGCTATCGGTGGCCGCCTTCAGCTGCTGACGGAAATGCTTGATTTCATTGTTCAAGGACTCCACGCACTCGATTTCGATGTAGTGGCCCTTGTTGTAGTCGATGTCGTAGAGGGAGCGGTTGATTTCCTCGATGCGTTCCTTGATGATGTCCCGATTGCCAAGGAGCTTGGACTGGAAAATCGCCATGTCCTGGATCGTATTCTCCCGAAGCCGCTTCTTGAATTTCGGCAGAAGCTTGGGCAAATCGTCCTCATGGATGCGGCGATAGAGCTCCTTGTATTCATTGCGGTTCGCCGGGTTCAGCTCGTTGGTGAGATTCGGGTCGCTTTCGTTGTGCACCATGAGGTACTGCATATATTTCGACATGCCCGAGGTCATGATGCTACCATTCTTTTCCTTCTCGGCGGCGTTGGCGGCTCTTTCCTTTTCAAACCAACGGGTATACATGCCCTGCTTTTCGCCCATGGATTTCAAGGTGAAATAGCCCTTGCCGATGATTTGCTCTCTGTGGTCATCCAAGAGAGCAAAGGCTTCCTTGCGAATGAAATCGGAGGCCCCGGCCAATACCTTTTCGTCGGCCTGCTTTTTATCCTCGTGGAATTTGATTTCCCGCTCGATGGTGCCAAGCTCGGTGCGGCAGGTGTTGGAGGCCGCCAAGGTTTCCTTGTAGTCTTCTTCCAGTTCTTTGATTTCCCGCTCGAGGCGTGCCAGGATGTTCGAGCTGCCGGTCAGGGTCTTGATGAATTTTTTCTGCTTGGTTACCAAATTTTCAAAGGAAATCTCATCGATGTCTTTGAAATTATCCACCCTAAGCAAATTCTCTGTGCTGCTGCGCTTGTGGATGATGAGCTCCCGTTCCTTCTTGAGGGCCGCCACCGCTTCGGCGGCTTTGGTCCGCTCGCCTGTGAGCTCTTCCAATTCTTTGCGGATGAGGGCCATTTTTTCTTTGTTCGAAAAGCCCAGCACAAAGAAACGGCGGTCATCGATGCGATGGCGATCGTCCTTCTGATGGCGCTTGCCCTGGGTCTTGATCTGCCCTTCCATAGAGAGGGCGAAGCTGGCCTTTCTAAATTCCGCCGCACTGTCTGCGCAGATGTGGTCGAAGCGATGGTACAGCTCTCCCGCCAGCCAGGACGCATAGGGCGACTCCCGCTTGATATTGATTTTCCGCGCCGCTGCTTTCACCGGAAGCTCAGAAAGCGACACCGGCGCGGTGTATTCGTCCACGCGGTAGTACACCAAGCGGCGACCCAGGAAATGGCCCTCCATCCAGTGGATCACCTTTTCATAGAGACTCTCCGGCACCAGGAGGGACACGCCGAATTCAGAAAGCAGACGCTCCAGCGCCCCTTCCCAGGCCTGCTCGGAGGGCTTCACCTCCATGATTTCCCCGGCAAAGGGCATATCCCGCTCCGGCACCATCAGGTCTGTGCAAAGCTGCTTTCGGATGGAAATAAAATGCTCCGGGATATTGCTGTCACGCTTCGAGAGGGAGGCGAGCTCCGCCTTGTCGGCGGCGATCTTTTCTACGATGTCTCGCTCGTGACTGTCAGCTTCGAATTTCTTCTGGTCTAGCGCATCGAAGTCCTTGCTCAAGGTTTCCGAAAGGGCGGTCAATTCTCCGCGGACGGAGAGGAATTCCTCCAGCGTCTTTGGCAAAGAAATCCCCAGGGCCTTGGCATAGACCCGATACTCCTCGGCCTTCTTAGAAACTCGGGCCAGATCCTTTTCGTAAATCTGTAATTCTTTTTTCGCAGAGTCCAAGCGGCTGCCGCCATTTTCCCAGCTTTCCTTCCGCTTGGTATTGATTTCCTCCTGCAGATGCTCCGACTCCGCGGTGAGGGACAGGAGACGGCTCTCCACATCCTTCTTCCGATGGTCGCAGGATTCCAATTCCTTTTCTAAGAGCTGGATTTCCTCATTGGCTAAATAGGAAGGCACCCCTTCGGCCATAAGGCTTAGCTCGTTTTCCTTCTTGCGACAAGCATCGTAAGCATCGGACGCGGTGATGATGGGCGCGAGAAGCTCCATCTTCTCGCGGTCCCGCACGATGGCATCGTGGATGCTCTTCAGGTCGTGGAAGCGAGACAGGAGATGCTGGATATTTTCCTCCATTTCTCCCATGTCCACATCGCCGAGCATATTCTTCCGCACGAAATCGGTGATGCCATTCACCTTTTTCATGGACACGGTCTGTTGGAAGAGGTCCAGCGCATTGTCCTGGGTGATGCCGAAGAGGGATTTGAATTTCACGGCGTAGGAATTGTAATCATTGTACACCTCCACATAGAGGGTCTTCTTCAACCGTTTCTTGAGATCCAAGATATTGCTGCCAAAATTCCCAAAATCCTTTTTGATGGACAGCGCTCTTTCGCCCACCACAAAGAAGCGGGTGGGCTTGTCGCTGCCGGGAGCGAAATAAAAGACCTGCGCCAGGGTCACGTGGGTATCATTTTCCGTATCCGAAAAGACCGCCAGGATGACGGAGTATTTATTTTTATCGCGGAGCGCCACCGGCTCCTCCTCACCGGAAGCGTTGCTGCGTTTCGCATAGTAGCCACGGACGTAGGAATTGAGAGAACGCTCCTTGCTGCCCGAGTCGGCGGCTTTGTTGTAATTGATCTTGGGCTGCGGGATGAGGAGCGTCAGGATGGCGTCCACCAAGGTGGATTTCCCGGAGCCAATTTCCCCGGTAAGGAGCGACGTATTTCCGCCCAATTCAAAGGGCCACACAGCGCCATCGAAGGTGCCCCAGTTGTAGACCTCCAGCCGGCGCATGCGATAGCCCGGCCCTACCTCTTCTGTGGTCTGCGCCGTATCAAATAGATTCATGGCTCTCCTCCTTCTCCTCAGTCAAAGACAAACCATTCTCCTCCATGTAGCGGTCCAGCTCCTTATTGAATTCACTGAGCCACGCCGCGTCCACGAAGCGCCGCAGGATGGGCTGCACCTCGTAGGTGAAATCATTGTCCTTCACAGCGTAGAGGATTTTCATATCCAGCGCCTTCTTGAAGCAAGCGCGGATGGAATTGGTAAATTTCACTTCGTCCGAGGTATCAGGGAAATAGATCTTCATGCGAGAAACCATTTCCTCCTCCTTCACCACCAGCATGCTGTCTCCATTGGCGCCGTCGAATTCATTAATTTCATTGCGAAGAAGCGCCAGGAAAAGACTCATCTTGAAGGTCAAAGGCTGCTTCTTCACCAGATGCGGCAGCTCCTCGGTCTCCATCTGCTTCAAGAACGCGTAGCCGCCATCGGGGTCGATCACCAGGGACAGACCGATTTTCTCCATATATTCATTGATGCGGTACTGCTCGGAAATAATCGCATTCCAAAGCTCCAGCCGCTCCTCCTTATTCACCACGCCCTGCAACAGCTGAATCAGCGCGGTGGAAAATAAAATGTCTGCTTTCTCCATCAGTCTTCCCTCTTTTCAAAGATGATTCGATCCATAGTGACGAAGCGGCTCCGCCCGTCGATGCCCTGGAAAAAGATTTTTTCCTTCGCCGGTGTGAAATGGCAATTCTCTGTCTTCGCGATTTCCATATACGCGAGCAGCTCGAAAAGCCCCTTTTCCAAAGGAAATACATCCAGCACGTCCTTCAAGGTGGCCTTCTTCTTGTCTTCCAGTACCGACTCGATATGCTCTCGAAGGATGGTCTTGTCCACATAGACCTGATTGAAAATCGCATCCAGACTCCCGCTGTGCTCGCCGATTT
The DNA here is from genome assembly GCA_963657285.1 of Agathobacter sp. GTDB lineage: Bacteria > Bacillota > Negativicutes > Veillonellales > Dialisteraceae > Dialister. The sequence continues at coordinate 8,548 of CAVKMC010000017.1, read as the reverse complement.
CCAAAGTATCCTCCGCCAGCTCCATCTTTGCCGGCGGCATCTTCAGCGGCCGCTCCATGGGGAGATCGATATCCGGCGCCGCTTCCGCCAGCCACATGAAGGAACGCTCCCGCTTCGGCGGCTTCTCCTTCAGCGCCTTCGCCTTCTTCTCGATTTCCTTCACCTGGAAATAAATATTTTTCTTTTCTGCCAAATTGTTTTCATTCACATACCAGCTGATCTGCTCGGAAAGCTTGGCGATGGTCTGCTGCACATCCTCGGCGCCATCCACCCAAGCCCGCTTGATGTGGAGCGCGTTGTAGCGATTGCCCTGGCTCTGCAGCGCTTTGAGGGACAGAATTTTCCGCAGGGTCTCTTCGAAATCCTGCTGCTGCGAGGAAGCCATGAGATAGTCAAAGAAAGCCGCAAAGCTCTTCCCCTGATCCGACTCCTCGATCACCTCCCGGTCCTCGATGAATTGCTCTAAGAGCGCGCCCTTGCCCTGCTCCCACTCATTCACCTCATCGCGGAAATCATTGTAGATTCCCTGGAACCGATCCTTCACCTCGCGGAAATCAGAGAGAATCCCTGCCGCGATATCCATGGCCTCCATGAAACGCTCTTTGATTTGCACCTCATCAAGCACTTCTACCTCGCCGCCGGCGCGCAGCTTTTTGATCTTCTCATCCAGGATGGCCCGCTCCTTGCGCAGATACTCCAGCCGCGCCTTCTTGTCCGGGTTCGCCTTGTGCTCGATTTCGTGAAGAATATTGAAAAAGGTATGCAGACGAGACTCGGTGCCGATGAAGCTCCGGTTCTTCAAATTTTCCAGCCACTCCACCGCCCGCTGCCCCGCCGTGGTGAGGTCATAGTAGGTCATGTGATTTCTATAGAAACGGCGAAGCCAGCGATGCTCCTCATCGGACCAACGGCGCAAATAAAATTTCGCTTCGCTCTCGATGTCCTCTTCCTCCGGCAGCTTCTCGCCCGCCAGCGCGTGCTTCTCTTTGATCAGCGGACGCAGATCCAAAAGTAGCTGCGCCTCGCTTAGGTTTCGTACATTGTTCTCCAAAAATTCGCGATAAAAAAAGGCACAGCAGAATGGTGCATCATCGGAAGCCAAAAGCTTCCAGGACGCATTGCTGTGTCTCATCAATGCCAAGGAATCCAAAGCCATGAAACTATCTTGTGCCATTGCTTCTCCTCTTTGTAATAAAAGGTTCTGGGCTCAAGTTTTAAGCTGTAACAGTGCGCACCCATCGAAAGCGCAACGTATGCAGAAATATCCCCTTGCCACTCAACTCTTCCAAAAATAAAATGAAAAGATGTAGTCTCTTTCTATTTCATTATATAAAAAGAAGTCCCCCTTATCAATGAGGGGGGACTTCTTTCATTGGAAATTTTGCGATTTCGTTTTGTAATCGATTGGCACCTGACTGCCGGCGACTACGTGGACAGAGCTATGGAACCGCCTTGCTTGCCTTACTCTTCTTCTGTTTCTATTTCTTCTTCGGCCTGGCCTTCGAGGACGTCGATGGACGCGATGCGGTCGCCTTCTTCGAGTCTCTGGAGGATCACGCCTTGGCCGGCCTTTGCCTTTTTGCTGGTGATCTGGCTGGCTCTTGTCTTGATGGTGATGCCCTGCTCGGATACGCCCACCAGCTCGTCGCTGTCGTCAGCGGCTACGAGAGCCACCACTTCATAGCCCTTCTTGAAGTTGCGGACGCCTTTGCCGTTTCTACTCTGGATGTGGTACGCGGAGGCTTTATTTCTCTTCGCGTTGCCATCGGCGGAAATGGTGAAGATGTCCTTATCCGCAGCGATGCATGCGCCTACCACCTCATCGTCTTCTACGAGACGGATGCCGTGAACGCCGGCAGCTGCGCGGCCCATGGAGCGGACCTCGCCATCGCCTACAGAGAAGCGAATGGCCATGCCGTTCTTGGTGCCCAGGATGATTTCCTCATCGCCCTTGATAGCCATCACAGCTGCCAAGCGATCGCCTTCGTTCAAGCGGATGGAAATCAGACCATTCTTATTGATGTTCTTGTATTCCATGAGCTCGGTCTTCTTGATGTAGCCCTTCTTGGTGATCATCAAGAGATACTTGGTGCCTTCGGCCACATTGTCCACGTCCAAGAGCTCGGTGACTCTTTCATCCTTGCCGAGGCTGGGGATGAAATTGATCAGCGCGCTGCCGCGAGCGGTCCGTGCGGATTTCGGGAATTCCACCGCCGTCTTCACATAGACCTTGCCCTTATTGGTGAAGAAGAGGATGCGGTTGTGGGTGGAGGTATTCAGGATCTTCCACACATAGTCTTCATCCTTCATCTTCATGCCCGACACACCGCGGCCGCCCTTCTTCTGCACCCGGATGTCTGCAGAGTCCATGCGCTTGATGTAGTTCTGCTTGGTCAAGGTGATGGTCATCGGTTCATCGGGGATCAGGTCGGTCAGGGTGAAATCCTCCTGTGCCGCCGTGATTTCGGTGCGGCGTTCGTCGCCGAAGGTCTTCTTCTCGTCCATGAGCTCGTCCTTCACGACGCCCAGGATCTTTTCTCTAGAGGACAGGAGGTCTTCCAGGTATGCAATGGTTTCCAGCACGTTCTTGTAGTCTTCTTCCAGCTTATCTCTTTCCAGACCCGTCAAGCGGCGCAGGCGCATATCCAGGATAGCAGTGGCCTGTTTCTCCGACAGGTTGAATTTAGAAATCAAAGCATTCCGCGCGATCTCATCGGTGCGAGACTCGCGGATGGTCTTGATCACTTCGTCGATATGGTCGAGCGCGATGAGGAGACCTTCCAGGATGTGAGCCTTCGCTCTGGCCTTGTCCAGTTCGTACTGGCTACGGCGAGTGATGACTTCTTCCTGATGCTTCAGGTAGTAGTAGAGAATCTGCTTCAGGTTCAGGATGCGCGGATGGCCATCCACCAAAGCCAGCATGATGGCGCCGAAATTCACCTGCAGCTGGGTGTGCTTGAAAAGATTATTCAACATGATTTCCGGGCTCACATCGCTGCGAAGCTCGATGGCGATGCGCATGCCCTCGCGGTCCGATTCATCGCGAAGCGCCGTGATGCCGTCAAGCACCTTCTGGCGCTGCAGGTCGGCGATGGACTCGATGAGACGAGCCTTATTCACCTGGTACGGGATTTCCGTCACCACGATGCGGTGCTTGCCCTTGGGCATGTCTTCCACATCGGTCTTCGCGCGGACGGTGATGCTGCCGCGGCCATTTCTATAGGTATCCTCGATGCCCTTGTGGCCCTGGATGATGCCGGCAGTCGGGAAATCCGGGCCCTTGATGTATTTCATCAATTCATCGATGGTGATTTCCGGATTATCGATCATGGCGCACAGGCCGTCTACCACCTCCGACAGGTTGTGCGGCGGGATGTTCGTCGCCATGCCGACGGCGATGCCGTAAGAACCATTGACCAAAAGATTCGGGATGCGAGACGGGAGCACCAGCGGTTCCTGCAGCGAGCCATCATAGTTCGGCATGAAATCTACCGTATTCTTATCGATGTCTCGCAGCATTTCCACGGTGATCTTCGCCATACGCATTTCTGTATAACGCATAGCTGCCGCCGAGTCGCCATCTACCGAGCCGAAGTTCCCGTGGCCATCCACCAAAGGATAGCGGGTAGAAAAATCCTGCGCCATGCGGACTGCGGACTCGTAAACCGCACTGTCGCCATGGGGATGATACTTACCGAGGACGTCGCCGACGATACGGGCCGACTTCTTGTAAGCCTTCCCCGGCAGCATCCCCGCCTCGTTCATGGCGTAGAGGATGCGGCGGTGCACCGGCTTCAAACCGTCTCGCACATCCGGCAGTGCACGAGTCACGATGACCGACATGGCATAGTCGATGTAGGAATTCTTCATCTGCCCCTCAAGCGGGGTATTGACGATCTTTCCTTCCTTCCATTCTGTATCCATATACACTCCTTGCGAAAAAATACAGCGCAGAAATCGCGCTGTGAGTTAAACAATTCATGGTCATATTATATCACAAAAACGCTCTCAAGGCTATTTGAGAGCGTTTTTGTGATAGGCGGAGGAAAAGTTAAACAAATCGAAAAGAGACGGTGGAAATATAGTAGTCGGTAGTCGGTGGTCGGTAGTCGGGACGCATTTGGCTACTTTCTCATGCACGCCGCTTCCACTATCGACTTCGTAGCCAGTGATCAGCAATCTAGGGAAACGCTGCAATCAAATGCTCAAGCTATTTTCGTCAAGCAAGAAATCGTAAATGCTCATGATGAGCACGCCGGACTCATTGTAGTACGGCGCCGGCGTATCCTTGGTGATGATGAGACGCTTGAAAAAATCGCCGGTGAGCATCAGGGAGCGTTGCTCCTGCTCCATCTTCGCCTGATCGGGAATCGCGTAGGCCGACTGGATGTAGTAACGCTTCGAGCCTTGGTTGCATACGAAATCAATTTCCAGCTGCTTGCGGACGCTACTGCCATTCTCATTGGTCATATGCTGCGTCACCATCCCCACATCTACATTGAAGCCCCGTCGCTTCAGCTCATTGAAAATAATATTCTCCATGGTGTGGGTCTCTTCGATCTGGCGAAAATTCAGCCGCGCATTGCGAAGACCCATGTCAGTGAAATAATATTTCACCGGCGTATCGATATATTTCTTCCCCTTAATGTCATAGCGGATGGCGCTATCGATGAGGAAGGAATCACAAAGATAATCAATGTAGCGCTTAATGGTAGCATAGCTGATTTTCTTTTTCTTCACCGATTGGAAGGTAGCCGACAGCTTTTCCGGATTCGTCAAGGAGCCGATGGCAGAAGCAAGAATGTTTAGTATGTCCTCCAGCTCCGCCCGGTTGCGGATGTGATGGCGTCCCACGATGTCAGAAATATAAGTCTCCGTAAAAAGAGATTTCAAAAAAGAAATTTTCTGCTCCGCCGTGGAAAAGTTCAGCACCAAAGGAATCCCGCCATAGAGCATGTACTCATTCCAGCCATCCTGCTTCGTACCGGGATAGACCGACATGAATTCTCCAAAGCTCAAGGGATACATATGCACCTCATCTCCGCGGCCGCGGAATTCCGTGATCACATCCTTCGAAAGGAAACGGGCATTGCTGCCGGTCACATAGACATCCACATTTCCGCGACGTATCAAGCTGTTCAGCACCGATTCAAACTCCTTGAGCAGCTGCACCTCGTCAAGAAGTACATAGTACATCCCATCGCCCTGAATTTGTTCCTGCAAATAAGGAAACAGTACATCCGGGTCACGGAGCTTTTTATTTTCAAAAGCATCGAAAGCGATTTCAATGATGTGCGCCTCGTCCACACCGCTCGACAGCAAATGCTCCCTGAAAAGCGAGAAGAGCAGATACGACTTCCCGCATCGGCGCATGCCGGTGATGACCTTGATCAGCCCATTGTGCTTCTTGCTGATCAGTATATCCAAGTAATGATCTCTTCTGATTTTCATAAGTCGCCTCCCCTAGTAAAGATTTTTGCAGTTTCCAGCAAAAATCTTTACTAGCATTGTACGCTTTTGGAAATCGTTTGGCAACAGCACTTTTGTTTTTTTCACCCGTTTGCGATGAAACCCTAACGAACCATCATCCGCCCTTCGGGCACCTTCTTCCCAAAGAAGGCATGACGCGCCCCGACTACCGACTACTATTCCTCCTCTAAATTTGCTATAATAAAAGACAAAAGGGGGTGCTGCCCATGAAATTCTGGGATGCATGTGTGCAAGCGCTTAGAGAAGAGAAAGGCGCTTACTTGGTTTTGATTGCGGCCATCTTGCCGCTGCTTTTTGGATTCGCTGGGCTGGCGGTGGACTTGGGAAATTATCAGGGCCACAGTGCGAAGCTGCAGCACGCCTCTGATGCCGCAGCACTGGCAGGGGCAGCCATGTACGCCGCCAATGGCGAGACCGAGAGTTCTCATCCCTATGCTGATGAAGCAGCGGAAAAATATCTCAAAGCCAACCTGGGCAGCGGAGAATTTGCGTCCCTCGTCAATACAGGAAATGAGATCCGCTACCAGGTGAAGACCTCCGGCGATGTATCCTACTACCGGGTATACATCAAGGAAAATTTGGACACCACCTTCATCCGCCTCATCGGCGCGCCCTTCTTCACCTATCCCCAAGGCGAAGCCATTGCCACCATCCCAATCGTCAAAGAAAAGGACCAGATTTCTTTTAACAGTCTCTTTTCATTCAATGGTGCCATGTGGGGCACCTTCAACAATAACAATGGCGACGACTGGAATAATACCAGAAATCAGATCCAGACAACCTATGATGGAGATATTTACTGCTTCAACAAATTAAACTACCCAGGGTATGCCTCAAACGCAGAGTATAAATTTTATACAGGCGATGCCAGAAATCTTCCACGCAATGAAGCGAACGATAAAGGATATTATCACCAAATCCAAGAAGGAAAGCCTAGCGATTTTGATGATTTTGCCAATAAAGCTGACGAAGCTTTGAAAACACTTTTTGATAACGAGCCAACAGTAGTAAACCTCTATGGGCAGAACTGCACAATCCCAGGATATAGTCCCGCTTCGGATTATTATCGTGTGTACACTGACTCCAGTGGAAATTTGACATTGAACGTCAGCGACCTTTCGCGGGGGGGGGGCGACCAGGATAATCCCGTATACATTTATGTAGATGGAAATCTAAATCTGATCAATGTCAATCTTCAAAGTGATATCAAAAGGCCAGTTATTTTCTGTTATTCCGGGCAAAAGCCATACAATCCATGGTGGCCCTATGGAAGTAGGGAAACAGAAATTCATTTCAACAACAACAATCATAATTTTCGAGGCGTCGTTTATACACCTTACGCCTCCATGCAACCCTTCAATTTTGAAAACGGCACCTTTAAAGGCACCATCTTTACCCACGACTTGAACCTACAATCCAACCACGGAAAATTTATTTTTGAAGAATACGGCATTCCTACCTCCGGCAGCGGGTCCGGATCAGGTAGCGGCTCGGGCAGTGGATCTGGTAGCGGCTCCGGGAGCGGCGGCTCCTCCGGTGCGACGATAGACTTGAAGCTGGTGGCAGATCCGGGACTAAGCTGGGACACGTAATGGGCAAGAAAAAGCGCGGAACTTTTTAAGTGAGGAGTGAGGAGTGAGGAGTGGTGGTGCGCCGCATCAAATTGGAAAGCGGCGCAAGTTTTGAAATCAAGCCATGCGTACCTGCATCCCCACTACCGTTATCCGTTTACCATGTAAGGCTTATCGCTCCATCTCTCGTGATCGTAAGCACGCACGGTTAACGGTTATACGGTAAACGGTTCACGGAGGTGAGGAAGCAGCCCACGCGCCGGCTTTTCAAAATCGCGGCGCTTTATGAATTGTGCGCCGCACCTACACTCCTCACTCCTCACTCCTCACTCCTCACTTTCACCTTACCAAACAAAAAGAGCGACTCAATCCAGAGTCGCTCTTTTTGTTTGCAATGCTCACGTCCGCCTCATGGTTCCTATGCTATAGAAGAGCACGGCCACGAGAACGAAGGCGAAGTTGATGAGCATGATGGGCGAGAGCGTTTCCCCGTAGAAGAGAGCGAGGAAGATTTGGATGCCCGGAGACATGTACATGAGGATCGACGCCGCCGAGAAAGAGATGCCTCGAAGGCCGGCAGAGAAGAGGGCCATGGGGATGGCGGTAAGGACGCCGGTCAGGGGAAGAAGGATATACTCCCAGCCCGAGAGCACGGCTTCCGCCCCCTTCCCTTCTCCATTCATCCAAAGAATATAAATCGCGGAAGGGATCACCATGGCCAGGGACTCCAAGAAGACAGAGACCATGCCGGGCACGTCCACCTTCTTCTTGATGACGCTATACACAGAAAAGGGAAAGCACATGAGCAGCGAGAGCCAAGGCACATCGCCGTAGAGAAGGAAGGCCGTCACGATGCCCGCCGCCGCGATGAAGGCGGAGGACTTCTGCAGGAAATTTAATTTCTCCTTGAAAATCAAAGCGGAGAAGAGAAGGCAAATGATGGGATTGATGAAGTAGGCGAGACTCGCCTCGAAGATGTGTCCCGTATTCACCGCAAAGATGTAGAGTCCCCAGTTCGACGTGATGAAGACCGAGGCGATGGCCAGGCGTTTCAAAAGATTTTTATCGGAAAGAAAATGGGAATTCTTTTTCCATCCGCTTCCCCAGAACGCCACGAGCCCGCAGACCAGAGCCGAGAAAATAATGCGGACGCTCAGGAGATACACCGGATCCAAGCCGGCGAGCATTTTCCAAAAGATAGGGAGCAGCCCCCACACCGTCTGCCCGGCTATGAAGTACAAAAAGTAAATGGACATGGCGCCTCCTACGGCGGGCCGCAAAAGAAAAGAGCCGGATTGCTCGCGGCTCAAGAAAAAGGTTCAAGGTTCGGGGTTCAAGGTTCAAGGGAATGTACGCCGCATCAAATGAAAAAGCGGCGTGAGTTTTTGAAATGCTGAAAACATGAATCAACTTTTCAAACTCGCGGCGCTTCCTGATTTGTGCGCCGCACCTCCCCTTGAACCTAAATACTTGAACCTTGAACCTTT